>URPD01000008.1 GCA_900549645.1 uncultured Eubacteriales bacterium | reverse complement strand
TCGGCGGATGAAGCTTGTCAAAAAAGTCCTCACAGGACTTTTTTGACAAGCTGAACCACCCGGCGGGTTTATCCCGCCGGGTGGTTGTAATTCAAGCCTTTTTCTGCTTTGCCAGCGCCTTTTCCATAAAGCGCTCGGCGTAGATGATGCAGCGCTGGTGACGGCCTTCGCCGATCAGCTCTCCGTCCGCGTAGGCTTTAACCTCGAAGGTCAGCATACGGCGGTCGATCTCGACCAGTGTGCTCTCCGCGCGGATGTGCGCACCGATCGGAGAAGCCGCGACGTGCGAGACCTCAAGGCGCGTGCCGACGGTGCTCTGCCCCTCTTCGAGATAGGGCTGCACCAGCTCTTTGGACGCCTTTTCCATCAACGCTATCATGCTGGGCGTGGAAAAGACCTCAAGTGCGCCGCTGCCGACTGCGGCGGCGGTGTTCTCATAGACGACTACCGTTTCGGCAGCGCCCTTTATACCAAGCTCCATAAAATTTCGCTCCGTTTACTTGATGTATTTTTTCATAACCTCCGCAATGCGCTTCACACCCTCGACGATTCTGTCGTCGGGCATGTTGGAATAGTTCATGCGCAGGCAGTGGAAGTTACCTCCGTTGGGGAAGAAGCCGTCGCCGGGGACGAACGCGACGTTGAGCGCCAGCGCGTCCGCCGCCATATCGCGGGTGTTGACGTAGTCCGGCATCTCGACCCACGTGAACAGGCCGCCTTCGGGGCGGGTGAACTTGGCTTCCTTCGGGAAGTATTCGTCCATGGTCGAGATCATCAGGTCACAGCGGTGACAGTATGTATCGCGGATCTTCTGGACATGCGCGTCAAGATCGAACATGTCGAGGTACTTGGAGACGACCATCATGGAGATTGTTGCGGTCTGAAGCACGGCGGCCTGCGCGATGAGCGTCATCTTGTCGAATATGTCGGAGCCGCAGCATATCCAGCCGAGACGGTAGCCGGGGGCGAGGATCTTGGAGAAGGTGCCGAGGTAGATCACGAGATCCTTGGTGTCCATCGTCTTGAGCGCGGGCAGGAACTCGCCCTTGAAGCGCAGTTCGCCGTAGGGATTATCCTCGATAACGGGAACCTCGTACTTGTTCACGACCTCCATGAAAGCCTTGCGGCGCTCAAGAGACCATGTGCGTCCGCTGGGGTTCTGGAAATCGGGGATGACATAGATCATCTTCACGTTTTCGGTGGTAGCGAGGATGCGGTCAAGCTCCTCCATTATCATGCCGCCGTCGTCAGTCGGAACCTCGACGAACTTCGGCTGACAGGGCTTGAACGCGCTGATAGCGCCGAGGTAGGACGGGCTTTCCATCACGACCACGTCGCCGGGATTCAGGAAGAGGCGCGCGCAGTAGTCCAGACCCTGCTGGCTGCCCGCGGTTATCATTATGTGATCTGCGTCGGTGTGGATGCCGTTTTTTGCGGCGAGGCGATCGGCGATCTGCTTTCTCAGGGGCAGGTAGCCCTCGGTGGGGCCGTACTGAAGCGCGGCGCGTCCGTTCTCGTGCAGGACGGCGGCGGTGGCGGTGTTGACATCGTCAACCGGGAAAAGCTCCGGCGCGGGCATACCGCCGGCAAAGGAGATGACTTCCGGACGGGCGGTGAGCTTGAGCAGCTCGCGTACATCCGAGGCTTTCATTTCATTCATTCTGCCTGCATATTTAACCATTTTTCTGCCTCCTTTATGATATTACACTTTTTACGGTATATTTACATTAGCATAAAACAGCGGTTTAGTAAATACCCAAAGCCGCGAAAAAGCTTGATCTTCCTGACATTGTTTTGTCAATCGCCGCCGCGCGGCTCAACCCATGTATTTCAGCACCGCGACCTGCGGTTCGGAATCGTGGTCAATAATTATGCTGTTGGTTTGATAATAATGTATCATTTCTGGCGCTTCAAAGTAGTCCGTGAAAGCGTCGATATGCTCAAGCCGCCGTGCGCCGCGGTTGCCGTCGCGGTAGTGCATGGGGATGATGACCTTCGGGAAAACCTCTTCCGTCAGCCGCCATGATTCCTGCGCGGGAAGCCCGGTGCAGCTGCCGGCGGTTATCATCAGCGCGTCTGCGCCGAATATGCGCCCGATCTCGCCGCTGTGGAGCTGGGTGCCGACGTCACCCATGTGGACGGCCTTCAGCCCGTCGACCTCAAGAATGTGTATCAGGCACATGCCGCGCATGATGCCGCATACGCTGTCGTGCGACACCTCAAGCGTGCTTATCTCGAACGGGCAGTCCGACTCCGGACGCCCCGACAGGGTGACGGCCTCGCGGCAGTTATGGCCGTAGTGCTCGTGGCTGATGAGCAGCTTGTCGGCCTTGAGATGGAGTTTGTGGTAGCCCGCGGTATAGTCGGCGTTGTACGGGTCGATAACGACGGTATAGCCGTCGTGAGTTATTGAAAAGCAGGCGTGGCCGTGCCATGTTATTTTCATCTTGTAGCCTCCTAGTATCGGTTGACAAGGGCAGATACGGTTTTGGCGGGCAGAAATGCGCCCATACTTCTTCAAAGCCCTTGACAACTGATACTAAATTTAACAATTTAAATTAGAAATATGAAATGTATAATAGTACAGCGTGCGGCGCATTTCAAGCCCCTGCGCAAAATTTTTGCCGCGCTTGCAAGAACTGCGGGAAACGGATATAATAATCCTATAATCTGAATTTCGGAGGAGCGGCATGAGCAACTCTTTGATAAACGAAAAGTCCCCCTATCTGCTTCAGCACGCGGAGAACCCCGTGAACTGGTTCCCGTGGGGCGCGGCGGCCTTTGAGAAGGCGCGGCGGGAGGACAAGCCGGTGTTTTTGAGCATCGGGTATTCGACCTGCCACTGGTGCCATGTGATGGCGCACGAGTCGTTCGAGGATGGGCAGGTAGCGGAGGTGCTGAATCGGTACTTCGTCGCCGTAAAGGTGGACAGGGAGGAGCGGCCGGATGTGGACGCGGTGTATATCCGCGTGTGTCAGGCGCTCACCGGCGGCGCGGGCTGGCCGCTGACGATCATAATGACGCCGGAGCAGCAGCCGTTCTTTGCGGGGACGTATCTGCCGAAGAACGGCGCCGGCGGGCGGATCGGGCTTTTGCAGCTGCTGCGCGCCGTGGCCGGAAAATGGAGCGGCAGCCGGGATGAGCTGCTGCGCGCGGGGCGCGACGTTACGGCGGCGCTGCGCGCACTGCCGCAGACTGAACCCGCACCGCTGAATGATGAGCTGCTGAGAAAGGCCGCGGGGCAGCTCGCCGCGAGCTATGACGCCGAATACGGCGGCTTCGGCAGCGCGCCGAAGTTCCCTTCGGCGCATAACCTGATATTCCTGCAGCGCTACGCCTATTACACCGGAGACAAGGCCGCGAAGGAAGAGCTTGAAAACACTCTGCGGCAGATGTACAAGGGCGGCATATACGATCATTTTGGCGGCGGCTTCGCGCGGTATTCGACCGACCGCGAGTGGCTTGCGCCGCATTTTGAAAAGACTCTGTATGACAACGCGATGCTTGCGCTGTGCTATACCGAGGCGTGGCAGAACAGCCGCATGGCGCTGTACCGTCAGGTCGCGGAGGCGACGCTGGACTACTGCCTGCGCGAGCTGCGCGCGGACAGCGGCGGATTCTACTGCGGGCAGGACGCGGACAGCGGCGGCGAGGAGGGCGCGCACTATCTCTTCACCCCGGCCGAGGTCAAAAAGCTGCTTGGCGAGGACGACGGGCGGCACTTCTGCGAGTGCTACGACATCACCGACGAGGGCAACTTCCACGGGAAGAGCATCCCGAATCTGCTGCTTAATACGCGCTGGAGCTTCGTCCCCGAAGGCTACGCGGAGTTCCGCGAGCGCCTGCGCGATTACCGCGCGGAGCGGACGCCGCTGGCGGCAGACACCAAGCTTCTGGCCTCGTGGAACGGCCTGATGCTCATGGTGCTCTCCCGCGCGGCGCGCGCGTTCGACAGCAGCCGGTATCTCGCCGCCGCCGAACGGCTGGCGGAGTTCATGCGCTCCGGCTTCGGCATTGGCGCGGACATGCGCGCCTGCGCATACAGAGAGGAGACCCGATTCCCCGCGCAGCTTGACGACTACGCATTCAGCGCGCTGGGCTTCCTTGAACTGTACCGCGCGAGCTTCGACCCCGCGCATATAATTTCCGCCGCGAAGCAGGCGGAGCAGATAACCGCGCGCTTCACCGCGCCCGGCGGCGGATTTTACCGCACCGCGCAGGACGCGGAGCAGCTGATAACGCGGCCGATGGAGGTGTTCGACGGCGCGATGCCGTCCGGCAACAGCGCGGCGGCGCAGCTCTTCGTGAGTCTGGCGCGGCTGACCGGCGAGGAACGCTGGCGCGCCGCGGCGGAGAATCAGCTGGAGTTCATGGCCGGGTACGGCGCGGAGCAGCCCGCAGGGATGGCCTTTGCGCTGTGCGCGATGATGGAGCTTATCTATCCGGCGAAGGAGCTTGTGTGCGCGGCGGCGGACGAGGAGGAGCCCGCCATACTCACGGCGGTGCGCGCGAAGTATGCGCCGGAGCTTGAGGTGCTGTTGAAAACCCCGTCCTCGGCGGAGACGCTTGCGGAGGCCGCGCCGTTCACGGCGGACTGCGCGCCGCGCGGCGGAAAAGCGCAGTTTTATATCTGCACCGGCGGCCAATGCAGTCTGCCGGTGACGGAATGAAAAACCACAGGCATCACATTTTATCGTGATGCCTGTGGTTTTTGCTATATCGCTCAGTCAACAAGAGCTTCCATCTCGTCGACAAGCTCGCCGAAGAGCTGGAGCGCGGAGTTGACGGGGGCGGGGCTGCTCATGTCCACGCCCGCTATCTTCAGCAGGCTGATAGGATCGGTGCTGCTGCCGCCGGAGAGGAACTTTTTGTAGTCCGCGACCGCGGGAGCGCCCTCGGCCAAAATACGGTTCGCAATGGCGACTGCGGCGGAGAAGCCGGTCGCGTACTGGAATACGTAGTAGTTGTAGAAGAAGTGCGGGATGCGCGCCCACTCAAGCGCGATGCCGTCGTCGGAGACCATGTCGGGGCCGAAGTAGAGCTTGTTCAGCTCGTGATACTTCGCGCAGAGCGCATCGGCGGTCAGCGCCTCGCTGCGCTCGGACATGCGGCCCATCTCAAGCTCGAATTCCGCGAACATCGTCTGGCGGTACACGGTGCCCTTGAACTGATCCATGAAGTGGTTGATGAGGTACGCGCGCTCCTTCTTGTCGGTGGTCTTGCCGAGCAGATAACGCATAAGCAGGACTTCGTTGCAGGTGGAGGCGACCTCGGCGACGAAAATCACGTAGTCGTTGGTGCAGGTGGGCTGATACTTGGTACTGTGGTAGCTGTGCAGCGCGTGACCCATCTCGTGCGCGAGGGTGAACATGCTGTCAAGGGTGTCCTTGTGGTTGAGAAGCACGTAGGGGTGCGGCTGGGAGTTGCCAGAGGAGTACGCGCCGCCGCGCTTGCCGACGTTCTCGTAGACATCGATCCAGCGGTTGTTGAAGCCTTCCTTCAGCAGCTCTACATAGTCGTCGCCCAGAACATGGAGCGCGTCGAGCACAGTCGCCTTCGCGTCCTCATAGCTGATCTTCTCCGCGGCGTCGGCAACGATCGGGGTGTACACGTCGTACATGTGCAGCTCGTCTACACCGAGCAGCTTTTTGCGCAGGGCGACGTACTTGTACATCTTGTCCATGTTCGCGTGGACGGCGTCGATAAGGTTCAGATAGACCTCGACGGGAACCTCGGTGGCGTCGAGAGACGCGGCGAGGGTGGTCTCATATTTGCGTGCGCCGGCGAAGAAGCGAAGCTGCTTGAACTGTGCGTCAAGCGTCGCGGCGATGGTGTTCTTGTATTCGCCGAGGCGGTTGTAGTAGGTCTCGAACGCGTTGCGGCGGAGTACACGGTCGCTGCTCTCAAGCAGGGGGACGAAGGAGCCGTTGGTGAGCTGATGCTTCACGCCGTCCTTGTCCTCAACTTCGGGGAAGCGCAGCTCCGCGTTGCGGAATACGCTGCCGATGCTCTCCGGGGAGTCTGCCATCTCGCCCGCGGCGGCCAGCAGGGTCTCCTCTGCGGGGGTGAGGATGTGCGCGGCGCGGCGGCGGATCTGGTACAGGCTGCGGCGGTATGTCTCCAGCTCCGGCTGCACGGTGTAGAACAGGTTCAGCGTGTCATCAGGAATGGCCATTATCTCGGAGGTGCGGTACGCGGCGGCGCTTGCGATAGCAACGTAGGTGCTCATGGCCTTGCCGCGCATGTCCTGATAGTAGTTGTCGCCGGTGTCCTGATCGCCCTTGCAGCTTGCGTAGCCGTAGAGACGGCTCAGGCGGGTGCTTATCTCGTCGTCAAGGCGGAAGGACTCAAGCAGCGTTTCGGCGCTCTCGCCGAGCTTGCCCTGAAAAGCCGCGATGCGCGCGGGCATTTCCTTGAGCGCTTCATACTCGGCAAACCATGCCTCGTCGCTCTCGAACATGTCCTTGAGGTTCCAAGTGAATTCCTCAGGGACTTCACTGCGCTTGGGGATAACGTTCTGTGCCATATAAATAAACCTCGATTCCTTAGTATCAGTTGACAAGGGCAAACACGGTTTTGGCGGGCAGAAATGCGCCCATCCTTCTTCAAAGTCCTTGACAATACAGCAAGTATTCTCGGCGGCCTTTTCATCGTCTGGCCACATTTCTGCTCCGCCAAAACTGCTTCGCACCTGACAGGGATGGATTTTTGAGTGATTTTTGTTTTTTGAGACGCAGACGGGCTGCCGCCCTTCTGTAATTCAAATCAAAGCCCAACGAAGTGGGTTTGATTTGAGGAGGAAGAAGGAGATTGCAGAGTGCAGCTTTTGCCGCGAGGCGGAAGCGGAACGGTGCAAGCTTCTTCTGACGAGACGGAAAGACGCGCTGTCAGGCGTGTCTGCCCTTGTTAACCGATACTATAAATATGTAGGATATTATAGCATATATATCCGAGATTGCAAATACAGCATTTTCACGAATATATATTTGAAATCACGGCCGGAATCGTGCTGAATAGCGCTGAAATTTCCTGCCCGCCCGCGCTGCGGAACATTGACAGAAAACTCCGGATTTGGTAATCTGGAAATGAGAAAACTACGGAAGTGACCGACAATTAACGGGAGGATATAGCACAATGTATATAATCATTAGGTTGATAATTGGGTTTATCTTTTTCGTGTGCTCAATTGCGGTGATAAAGACGTCCAAGACAGCGCGCAAACATATTCTGTATGCTGTTTTTGCGGGCTTATCTGTGATATTGGTTACTGTATTGGCCTTTCTGCCAATTGAAAATTCCTTTGTGACTTTTGATTCTCCGAAAGCAGCATATGAGTATTTTAATTCAGGGAAATCAAATATTGAACTTGTGGTTAAGGGAGATAATTGCGACTTCATTATTGATCGTAAAAAAGATTCTGACACGTATCTGATCGTACCTAAAACGGCAAATGGATGGAAGATAGGAATTGGCTAGGAGACAAAAAGAATAGTTCAGAAGTTTTCCGGCGGTGTTGTCGTATATGTTTATCAATACAAGAACATAAACGATTATTTTGTGACCGTTTCTGACACAAATGGTGAAAAGTTAACTATATCGGACGAATATAATACCGAGTTTTATCCGCTCGAAAGAACCGATAATGCTCTTGGAAAAACTTTTGTCACGTACTATGCCCATATTACTGACCTTGATTCGCAATATAGTGTGACAGTAAACGGCAGCAAAATAGTATTGAAAGATTAATAGCTCCGGCGCAATCACAATATAATTCGGAAAATAAAGCCGAATTAAACCCACAACCGAAAACCTCCGTACACAACAGTGTATGGAGGTTTTCGGTTGCCGCTATATTGCCCGCAAGGCACAGAAGCTTTTTCCCACGCAAGAATCGCCCTGCAAAAACGCGCCGTTCACGAATATATATAATATATCAGCAATCGGAGATCGTGAAAGGAGAGCTTATGGAGATATATGTTGTGCGCGGCGGAGACAGCCTTTACGGCATCGCCCGCCGGTACGGATCGGACGCGGCGGAGCTGGCGCGGATAAACCAGCTCAACGACCCCGCACGGCTTGTGCCCGGCATGGCGCTGCTCGTTCCGGGCGGCGGCACGGCGGACAGACGCGCGATAGAGGTAAACGCCTACGCTTACCCCGCCATATCTGACGCAGTAATGGCGGAGACCATGCCGTATCTGACGTTTTTCTGCCCGTTTTGTTATCAGGCGGATGCGGCGGGCGGACTGCTTCCGATAGAGGACGCGCGGATGATTGCGGCGGCATATGCCGACAATGCAGCGCCGCTGCTGACCGTGACCAATCTCGGCCGCTCCGGCGGCTTCTCCGGCGAGATCGCCCACGCGCTGTTCACGGATAAGGCCGCGCAGGACGCGCTGTTCGAGAACATCTTCTCCGTGCTTCGCCTGAAAAACTACTACGGCGTCAATTTCAACATCGAATATGTCTACCCCTACGACCGCGACAGTTACAGCCAATTTCTGCGCCGCGCCGCCGACGAGCTGCACCCGCGCGGCTACTTCCTCAGCACCGCCATTGCCCCGAAGGAGAGCGCCGAGCAGGAGGGGCTGCTGTACACCGCGCACGACTACGCCGCCCACGGCAGGTACGCCGACCGTGTGATAATAATGACCTATGAATGGGGCTACACGTACAGCGCGCCGCAGGCCGTATCGCCGGTGAACCGTATGCGGCGGGTGCTGGAATACGCCGTGGGCGAGATACCGCCGGGGAAAATTCTCATGGGCTTTTCAAACTACGGCTACTCGTGGCGGCTGCCATGGCGGCAGGGCGACGCGGCGACGGTCATCTCAAACGCGGCGGCAATGAATCTCGCGGCTTCGGCCGGGGCGGAGATAAAATTCGACCGCACCGCGCAGGCGCCGTTCTTCACGTACACCGACGCCGCCGGCGTGCGGCGCGTAGTGTGGTTCGAGGATGCGCGCAGTGTCCGCGCGCGGCTGGAGCTGGTGAACGAATACGGCCTCGCGGGGATAAGCTACTGGACCGTGAACCAGCTCTACCGCCCCGGACTTGAGCTGCTGCAAGGCATGTTCGACGCGGAAAAGGTGATTTAAAGAAAAATTTTTGAAATTCCCGTGACAAATCCGCCCGCAACCGGTACCCTATAAGTGAAAGCGCTTTCGGGAACCATGGAGGCCGTTATGGATGATGAAAAGATAATAGAGCTGTACTGGCGGCGTGACGAGACGGCGATCGCCCGCACGGACGAGAAATACGGGCGGCTGTGCCGGAAAATTTCGGACGATATCCTCTCAAGCCGTGAGGACAGCGAGGAGTGCGTCGCGGATACATATTTTGCCCTGTGGAACTGCATCCCGCCGCAGCGCCCGTCCCGCTTCCGCGCGTTTATCGCCGCGGTAACGCGCAATCTCAGTCTGAAGCGTCTGCGCAGCCGCGCCGCGCTGAAAAACGGCGGAGCCGATCTCGCGCTGGAGGAGCTGGGCGAAACGCTCGCCTCCTCTGCGGTGGTCGAGCGCGAATATGAGCGCCGGGAGCTTACGCAGGCGATGGACAGCTTCCTGCGCACGCTTCCGGCCGACGACAGGAACATTTTCATCTGCCGCTACTGGCTCTTCGCGCCGACCGCGGATATTGCCGCGCGGCTCGGCTTCTCGCAGAGCAAGGTGACGACCTCTTTGTACCGCACTCGGCAGAAGCTGCGGACTTACCTCGAAAAGGAGGAATTGATATGAATCCGCTCGATTTTCTGCTTGCCATGAACGATATTGACGCCGCCGCCGTGGACGAGGCCATTGAGCTGATGCACGGCGTGACGGCGGGGAATGACACGAAGGAGGTCATAAATTTGAATAAACACCGCAGAAAAGCACTGCGCCGAACCGCACTCATCGCGGCGATCGTGGCTCTGCTCGCGGCGCTGGGCGCGGCGGCCTACGCGACCGATCTGTTCGGCCTGCGGGCGATGGCGATGGACCCGGCGGACAACCCGGTGTACGAATTTGCCGAGCAGACTGACGACAGCATCCAGCGGACGGTGAATCCTGAGGCGCGGCGGATATCGCTGACCCAGCCGCAGGAGGTGCCCGATTACATGCCAGAAGAGGTGAAGCGCGCGGTCGAGAACTCGCGGCTCGCTTGGGCGGAATGGGAGGAATACCGTGACTCGCTGCCCGACACCACGCCCGCGTTCATGCTGAATCTGCCCGACGGTCTCGCCGCCATCGACACCGATTATAACGACGACGGAACCTGCACCATAACGCTGTACGGGTACATGGACGGCGAGCTTGCGCCCATCGAGACGCGCTCCGCCCCTTCCGAGGAGGTCAAGGCATGGGAGGATCACCTGCTGCTCGCGGCGCAGGGCTTCGGGAAATACGACTACTTCTATTTTGCCAGAGACGCCGCGGGTGAAGTGAAGCTGGAGGAGATAGCGGCGAAATACGGCCTCGCCCTGCGCGGGCGGAGCACGCAGCTCGGCTCAAGCGACACCATGAAGGCGTTTGCGGAGGAGTTCGGCCGGGAGTACACGCCCTTGGATATGGACATCCCGAACGAGGAGCTTACGCAGTTTATCTCAGACAAGTTCTGTACGGGCGATTTCTTCCGCGAGCCGCCGAGCGGCTACGACAAGGTCTATTACTACGACGAGGGCACCTTCGCTGTGTCGTTCTACTTTGACGGCGTCACGGCGAGCGACAGAACAAATGACGTGTATCTCTACAATTCGCCGTACACCACGCTTTCGAGCGGGATGGAGATGTACGAGATAGCCAACGCCCCGGATGAGCTATACGCGCGAGAGCACACTGCGCCGGACGGCACCGTGTTAACCGTGCTGACGGACGGAAACGAGATCTATGCGTATGCTTTCCTTGAGAAATCCTACGTGACGATGCGGCTGTATCTGCCCGACGGCGTAAGCGACGAAGATATAGACGCCGCGCTTGACCGCATAAATTACAGCGTCATAAACAAATAACGGCGAGCAAAAAACTCCCCCTCGATACAGATCGAGGGGGAGCGTGTGCGTTTTGGGGTTTATACAGCGGCGGCGTCCTTAGCCATGCTGAAGCTTCGGAGACCCGCCCTGCGCAGGAGCACCACGCCGCAGAGCAGCAGGCCCTGACCGGCGCTGTTGACGATCTCGGCGATCCAGTTCATGCGCGGGTCGCTGAAATCCTTGGACGACAGGTAGCCCATGCAGAGCATAGCGGTGAACACGAATACGAACAGCGGCACGAGCCGTTTCCGCCTGAGCTTCACGGCGAACCACGACAGCGACGCGCATAGCACCGCGAAGCCGAAGCACATCATGCCGATGAATACGAAGGTTCCGGCGAATACGGCGGGCGCCGGTGCGGCCAGCAGCTCCGTGCGCTTTTCCTGCTGAGGGAAAAAGTGCAGCGCGATCAGCGCGGCGGCCATCAGGAAAAAGCTCGTCGCCTGAATGGGCAGGAACGACTGGTTCAGCCGCTGAAAATCGCATATCGCAAGTGCGTACAGCAGCTTCCACACGGCCTTGAACACGCCCGCGGTGACGACCATGAAGGCGCCTCCGGCGAAGAGCGCGAAGCTGCCCTTGCTCATCTTGCCGTACAGGTCGCGCTGGAGCATGACGGCGGCGGTCAAAAACAATGCTACGGGGATGAAATCAACGAGTGCCATCGGAGCAGTCATAGCGGTTTACCTCCCCTAACCGTCTTATTTCTTGCCCTTTTCCTTCGCGCGCTTGTCGTTTATTATGTCCATTTCCTTGGCGGTTATCTCGGAGCAGCCGTCCTCGGCGAGCGTGGAGACGAGCACGGTCGGCATGGGGATGTAGAAGCTTGTCTGATAGAAGTTGTCTACGATGCGGAGCTCTTTGAAACTGCTCATGTTATCTACCCTTCTTTTCATAAAAATTTTTCCGACGCGGGATCTTGACTGTTTATATTTTAACAAGCATGGATTAAACTGTCAAGGGAAGGTGCAGCGTTTGTCGGAAAAGCCGCCCATCAAAAACGATGGGCGGCTTGCGCTATCTTTTCTCCCCGCGCAGGACGCGCGCGTAGTCGGCAAGATACATCACCAGACACATCAGCACCATGAATATGCAGGTGAAAACGCCGCCCGCGGCCAGCGGCTCCGGCATATCCGGAAACAGCAGCAGCGCTATCATCACCGCGTATATCAACGCCGTGCAGACCTTGCCGTACCACTGCGCGCCGTATACCTGCCCCCGAACGCGCAGCATGTACAGCCCCGCCGCGGCCATGAGCGTTTCTCGCAGGACGTGCGCGGCCAGCAGCAGCCACACCAGCGGTGTGCGCGCCGCGGCGCAGAGCATCATTGCCGCCTGTATCAGCTTATCCGCCACGGGATCCAGCGCCTTGCCAAGCTCCGTCACCATGTTGAAGCGCCGGGCGATGTATCCGTCCAGCACGTCCGTCAGCGCGCAGAGCAGCAGCACCGCCACTGCCGCTCCGGTCTGTCCGCGCAGATACAGCGCCGCAAAAAGCGGCGTCAGCAGTATCCGCAGTATGCTCAGCGCATTCGGTATATTCACGTCAAGCCCCCCCTTTGACCGTCTGCCCTTTATTCATATTATTCCCGTTTCCGCGGCGCTTGTTCCATCCCCTCTCAAATTTTCTTAAGACGGCTTATTGCTCTTGAAATCGGAGGGGGGAACGGCTATAATTACCTTAGTTTATTATGCCCTGCCATCAGACGGGGAGGAATAGAGAAGGATATGAAGCTGAAGAGAAAAATTATATGCCTTTTTGCGGCGCTGTGCATGATAATGGCGCTGCTGCCCGCCGCGTTTGCCGACGGGGAGGACGACGAGCGCTTCAAGGACAAGAGCTGGGACGAGGTAATCGACCAGTTTTTGACGGAGCACAACATCGACCCGGATGACGTCGCGCTCGGCTACCGCAACACCGTGACCGGCGAGGAGCACTTCCTCAACGGGGACACGTATCTGGTAGCTGGCAGCATGTACAAAGTGCCGCTGAACATGATCTACACCGAGAAGATACATAACGGCGAGATGACTATGGACGACACCATCGCCGGGGTGAAGTATTCAAAGCTCCTTGAGTGGACGATCATAAACTCCGACAACGACATGGCGAAGATCCTGTGGAAGCACCTCGGTACATACCGCCATTACCGCGAGCTGATCGCGCCGTACATGGGCGAGGACGCGGCGACTGTTGACGCGAAGTTCTATGAGAACAACTTCTGCACGGCGCGGCAGATGATTCACTGCCTGAACCTGCTTGAGACGGAGAAGGACAACTTCCCCGGCCTCATCGACGTCATGCTGAAGGCCGAGCCGAATAATTACTTCAAGTTCCACGAGCAGGAGTACGAGGTCGCGCATAAATACGGCTACCTCGTGGACGGCTCCAAGCTGTACATGAACGACTGCGCCATCGTGTATACCGACGATCCGATAGTTATCGTCATGTTCACGGACACGCTGAAAAACGGCTACGTCGCGCTGACCGACTATTGCAGCCTGATGAGCGATTACGCGCAGTATCACACGGCGCTCCGCCGTGTGCAGGAGGCCGAGGAGGCGGAACGCGCCGCGATAGAGGCGCTCAATTCCCCCGCGCCGACGGCTTCCGCGGCGGACGGCACTACCCCAAGCGCTCCCGAAGCGAATACAACTGAGGAAGGTACGGACTCTGTTATGAACATTTTTGCAGTTGCCGGCATTTGCCTGCTAGTCGTCTGCGGCGTGGCCGCGGTCATGTCCTGCAAGGGCGGACGCCGCAAGATAAACATCCCATGGGCGCTGGTGTCCGTGCTGCTCGCCGGAGCGGCGCTGTTCGCCTGCTTCTACGGCAGCGTACACGGCGCTATCATAGTCAAGCCCAGCGGCGACCCGCAGGCCGTCGTCACGGAATTTTTCGACGATATGACCGCCGGGAACTATACCGCCGCGTATGAGCACATGGAGGGCTATTCTACGCTTGGCCTTGAGAACACGCCCGACAGTGAGACGGCTGTGCTCGCGTACGATGCGCTGAAGGCCAGCTATTCCTATAAGCTCTACGGCGACTGCACCGTGGACGGGCTGACCGCGAAGCAGCAGGTCGTTTTTCAGTATCTCGACCTCAGCTCCATCGGCGATGACGTGCAGAGCAAGACCGAAGAAAACCTCAACACAATCGTGCAGTCCCGCTCGCGCAGTGAGGTGTACGACGAAAATAACCATTACCTCCCCGCCGTGACCGACGAGGCGTACTCCGCCGCGGTACGGGCGGTGCTTGAGCGCGCGCAGAATTATTATACTACGACCGCCTTCGAGGTGGAGCTTGAGTACACCGACGGGAGCTGGCATATCATCCCGAACTCCGCCATGCTCAGCGCCTTGACCGGCGGCACCGTGAATTGAGAGGAGGGGCTGAAATGAGCGATAAAGATTACGGCTTCGACCTTGACGATATCCTCCGCGAATTCAGTTCCGACTCGGATAAGCCCAAGGCCAGCCCCGCCGCACAGCCCAAGCCCAAGGCCGTGCAGCCGAAACCGGCGGCACAGTCCCGCCCCGCTGTGACTCAACAAAGACCCGCCGCACAGCCGAAGCCCGTGACTGCCCAGCCGCGTCCGGCGGCTCCGCAGCAGAGACAGCAGCCGGTACAGCGCCCCGCACAGCCCGTGCAGCAGCGCCCCGCCGCCCCACAGCAGAAACCCGCGGCGGCGCAGTCACAGCGCCCGGCGGCAGCGGAGAGACGCCCCGTCCCGGTTCCGGCGGAGCGCAGACCAGTCCCGGCGGCTCCGGCTCCCCGCGCGAAGGAGAAAAGCGCGGGAATGGGCTTTATAACGCTGGTGTTCATCGCGCTGGCGTTTCTGTCCCTCGTCTGGGCGCTCAATAACATCCATCCCGACAGCGGCAGCTCGATCGGCGCAGAGTCGAGCAATAAGCTTGACCTTGTCAGCAAGTTCGACGTCTATATAAACAACGCTGCGAGCGACGCGCTTGGCGATCTCGCGTATATCCGCAAGGTGTATAAGATCGACGATAACGCCCTCGCCGGGCCGAAGCCGAACCCCGCGAATTACGGCACGACTACCGATCCTGCCGTGATCCAGCAGGTCATCGACTCCGCCGCGGATCTCCTTGAGGGGCAGAGTCTGGCGTGGGATCCGAACGTGGATTTCTATCCTGGCTCGCAGATCGAGTATTACTATGACGAAACCATCCTCGTCATCGCGTGGAAGGAGCTTATCGACAACAGAGTGTGCACCTTCGCCGAGGTGAAGACCGCCGACGGCTCGCAGGTGCGCAGAATGATAGCCAACAACAGCTACGGCTCCGACGTGCAGCTCTACCCGACCGATATGGCTGCCTCTGCGAACGCCGTCATCGCCATCAGTGGTGACTTCTACACCTTCCGCCAGCTCGGCATAACGGTGTATCAGCGCCAGCTCTACCGCTTTGCGCCGAAATCTGTTGACACCTGCTTCTTCACCTCCACCGGCGACATGCTGTTCTCCCGCGCGGGCGAGATGAGCTCGCAGGACGAGGCACAGCAGTTCATCACCGACAACGACGTTACCTTTGCCGTCGCCTTCGGCCCGGTCATGGTCGAGGACGGGCAGGCCGTCGAGTGCTCAAGCTACCCGATAGGCGAGGTCAACAGAACCTACTCCCGCACCGCGATCGGTATGCGTGACACCAGACACTATATCCTGATGACGGTGAACTACGAGGATAATCACTCCGTAGCGGCTACGCTCAACGACGCAACGAGTTTTATTCTTACCAAGGGCGTTGTCAAAGCCTATGCGCTCGACGGCGGCCAGACCTCCACCATGGTTATGAACGGCCATACGGTCAACCGCCCGGACTACGGCAACCAGCGCACAATGAGCGATATAATCTACTTTGCCACGGCACTGCCGGAGGAGGTGAACCCATGAATCCGATAGCAATCAGCACCGGAAGCACGGTCATATATTGGAGCGCGATAGTCATCGCCTTGGGTATCGCTGCGGGCTTTGCGCTCAGCTACTCGCTGTACATATCGCACGGCGGCCGCGCCGCCGCGATGTGGCTGCTGCTGCCGCTGGCGCTGCTGTTCTCCGTGCCGCTCTGCCGCGCGATACATTGGTATTGCCACCCTGAGCAGTACACAAGCTTTATCCGCGCCATCACCGATTATTCCACCGGCAGCTACTGCCTGCCCGGCGCGCTGCTGGGCACCTTCCTCGCCGCGCTCGTTGTGCGCGGGCTGGGGCTTACGGGGAATATGGCGCGCCTGCTCGACTGCGTCGCCCCCGGCGGTGCGCTCGTTGTCGTGTTCATCCGCCTGAGCGCCCTGTTCAACAGCTCCTGCCGCAGCAAGATCACCATCACCACGCCGCTTCTTCAGCATCTGCCGATAGGCAGCGGCATAACAAATTCCATGGGCGCCGTCGAGTACCGCTTCGCTACCTTCTTTGTGCAGGCGATACTGATGCTGTGCGTGACGGTGCTGCTGCTCTACTTCTTCTTCACGCGCCGCCGCCTGCCGATGAAGGAGGGCTGCCCGCGCGACGGGAACGTCGCATGGATGTTCCTCACCTTCCACAGCGCGGTGGAGCTGCTTATGGACAGCACCCGCTACGACTCCAGCTTCATGCACTTCAACGCTTTCGTCAGCATCGTCCAGATCGTGAGCGCGGTCTGCATCCTTGCGGCGCTCATCCACTATTCGCGCCTTTCGCATAAGGTCAACGGCCGCTGCGGCTACCATGTGGCGATGTGGATCGGCTATGTGCTCACGCTCGCGGGAACCGGCGCGGCGGAATACCTTGTGCAGCGCTTCGGCAGCATGTATCCTTTCTGCTACACGGCCATGACCATAACCTGCACCATGATGGCCGTCATTGTGTACCTCATGTATAAGACAACCTGCGCTGAGCGCGAGGAGCCGGATTACGACTGATGAAAAAACCGTTTGTACTCATATCCGCCGCAGCGACGCTGATCCTTCTGATCGGCGCCGCTGCGCTGCTGATGGGATATATCCATACCCCGCCGCAGGCCAGAGCCGCGCAGACCTTTGACGCGGCGGACGAAGTCGGCGGCTTCGCCGCAGCGCTCGAAGAGCGGACGGCGGCCGAGGCAAAATATATACGAAAGCTCTATTCTATCCCTGAGGGCGAGATACCCCCACAGCCGAAAGCCGCCTGTTACGGCGTCACGACCGACCCGCAGGAGGTGCAGGCCGTCGTAGGCGCGGCAGCGGTTCTGCTCGACGGGCAGGAGACCATCTGGAACGCGGACATCGACTTTATGCCCGGCTCCGAGATGTGGTATTACATGGATGAAAGCATCCTCGTCATTGCATGGCAGGAGGCCATAGAGGGGCGCGGCTGCTCGTTCGTCGAGGTGAAGATCTCCGACGGCTCACAGCTCCGGCGCAAGGTCAGCGGCGAGTACGGCTCGCAGAGCGTGCAGACCGCGACGGTGCTGGCGGCCGAGGATAACGCCGTCATGGCTATCAGCGGAGATTTCTATCTCCTGCGCAGCAGCTACGGCATTGCCGTGTATGACGGAAACATTGAGCATTTCTATGACCGCGTGACCGACACCTGCTTCGTCACCGAGGGCGGAGACCTGCTCGTGCATCACTGCGGCGATTTCGCGGACGAAGCCGCCGCCCAGAAGTTTGTCGAAGATAACAATGTCGATTTCTCGCTGATTTTCGGCCCGATACTCGTCGAGAACGGCGAACTTCAGGAAATCAGCCCGTCCTATCCCGTCGGCGAGGTCGGCGACAAATATTCGCGCACTGCGATAGGCCAGCGCGGAGAGCTGCATTATCTTATGATGACCGTCTGCTATGAGCAGAATTATGGCACCTGCACCGCGGCAACCGAGGCGCGCTTTATGTATGACAAGGGCGTCGACGTCGCCTATGCGCTGGACGGCGGACATACCGCGACCATTACCATGGGCGGCAAGCCTTATAACCGCCCCGACTGGGGCGAGGAGAAGCAGATAAGCGACGTTATCTGCTTTGCCAGCGCGGAATATGACTGAATATGACTGAAAAAGTGACGTCGGCAAGAATTTTTCTTGCCGACGTCACTCAATCTGTCAAAAAAATGTGCAGCCAGCACAGATAAGAGAGCAGCGGGGGAGCTTGAGGGGGCAAGGCCCGCCTCAAATACAATAAACCGCCGTCCAAAAGTCTTGATGCATCAATGACTTTTGGAGCAAAGCAGCATTTTGATATTATCAAAATGCTCGGCGGATAAAGCTTGTCAAAAAAGTCTGTGTAAGACTTTTTTGACAAGCTGAAGTGACGTCGGCAAGAATTTTTCTTGCCGACGTCACTTTTTCGTGCTATACTCACTGCGCAAGCAAATAGGATCGGGATCTGTCTTGTTCATCGAAGACAGTTAACAGGGGAATGGGAGTGTGATTCTCCCGCGAGGCCGTCACTGTGAAGCGGAGCCGCAGGCTCCCGAAGTCAGAAAACCTGCCCGGATGGGGCGTAAAACTGCGCCCTGTGTCGTACAAAGAACCGCGGAACCCGGTCAAATTGTGGGCATCGCGGTGGCTTCGGCCGCTGCGCTGTTCTCTCTTTTTCTTTGTGCGATTTCCGAAATATGAAAGGAGAGGATAATATGTCCAAAAAAACAAGAAACATAATTATTGCCGTGGCCGTATTGCTTGTTCTGGTCATCGGCACATTCGTCGCGTACAAGAACCTCGCACCCCAGCCTGTCACCGGTGACAAGACCATCGTCTTCGAGGTGACTCATGTGGACGGTACGCAGAAGGACTTCACCATCAGTACGGATTCGGAGAATCTGCGCGGCGCTCTTGAGCAGGAGGGATTGATCTCCGGCGACGAGAGCGAGTACGGACTCTACGTAACGACCGTTGACGGTGAGACCGCGGACAGCAATCTCAACCAGTGGTGGTGCTTCACCAAGGACGGCGAGATGCTGATGACCGGCGTGGACGACACAATGATCGCTGACGGCGAGCATTATGAGACCTTCATCGACACATACTAAGCTGAACGCAAAGGATATCAGCGTCCTCGCATTGATGGGGGCGCTGATGTTCGCGTTTCAGGTCGCGCTGTCGGGGATACCGAACGTGCACATTACGGCGGTGCTGATAATCCTGACCGCCGTGTTTTTCGGCTGGCGCTGCATGTGTTCGATTGCGGTGTTCATAATGCTGGAGGGCTTCTTCTGGGGTTTCGCCATGTGGTGGTTCTGCTACTGGTATCTCTGGCCGATACTCGGCATCGCGGCGGTACTGATGCGGAAAAACGACTCGGCGCTCGTCTGGGCGATAGTCGCCGCGGTGCATGGGCTGATATTCGGTGCGCTGTGCTCGATACCGTATCTGTTCATCGGCGGCTGGACGATGGCGCTGTCATACTGGGTCAGCGGCATCCCGTTCGACCTTATCCACTGCGGCGGCAACTTCGTGATGACGCTGGTGCTGTATAAGCCGCTGAAAAAGGGCATGGAGTACGCCCTGAACGGCAAAGCCAAAAAACCGCTGCCGGAAGAGAATCCGGAAGCGTAAAAATATCCGCTCTGTTATCAGAGCGGATATTTGTTATTTGTTTTCGTTTTCGCCGCAGAAGCGGGCTTCGTCGTTCGACCAGCCGTGGTCAAGCAGCCAGTAGGAAAACTCGCCGACTTCCTCTTTGGCCTGACGCTCAAGCTTCAGCTTGGTCTCATATGCGCGCAGTTCGCCCACCGTGAACGGCAGGTCAAGCTCTGCCGCGATCGGCAGCAGCACCGCCTCCACCAGCGGCTCGCGCAGTTCGAGACTGCCGGGGTAATACTCCTCCGCCAGATGCACTCTTTCGCGCAGGGCTTCGTCATCATCGTACCGCGCGAAGAACTCTATGACGTTTTCCTTAGCCATATGCTCAGATGATGAACGGCTTGACGCTCTCCGGAGCCTTTTCAGGATCGGCGGAGCAGCTCAGGACGAACTCGATGTTCTCCTTCGCGGAGAACTTGTCCAGCCATGCGATGAACGCGGCGAAGGAATCCTCGGACTTGTCCTCAACAAGCTTGAAGAAATTGTCTATATAAAAATGGGTTATATCGTAGTTGCCGGCGTGCATACCGCAGATAAAGCCCTTGAAGAATTCATAAGTGCCGATGTCGTACGCAGATGCGTCTATGAGACGAGCCTGATAGGGAATGTCATAGGTGAGCTTGCGCTCCTTCTCTATGCACACAACGTCGCCGTCGCCGTTTGCGACTGCACCGCGGACAAGCTCCACCAGCTTTTTGGTCTTGCCGGAACCCTTCAGCCCCATGATGATCTTAACCAAGTTGATCACGCTCCATTTCTATGTTGGTGATTATACCATACCATTTTTGTAGGTGTTATGCAATAGTCAAAAAATGAATGGGAGGTAAATTTTCTTGCCGCGCGCCCCGCGGCGGAAAATCACGCTTGCGTTTTGGCGAAAATAATAGTAAAACTAAAGCGCCGGAATAAGCACAGACCGTGACGGAAAGGAGAACGCCCATGAGCAGACAGGAGGCAGTGGAGCAATATCTGGTAGCCCTCAAGGCCGGGCAGAAATGCCGCAAGGAATGTTTGATACAGGGGAAGTACCCCTATCCTCAGGTGCTTGACGAGATATTCGACGAGTCGATGGCCGCGGGCAGGGTGGAGCTTGGCACGATAAATATCCCGACCGAGCACATCGTCGGCACAAAGACCGGCGGCAGGCAGAACGCCTTCGCCGCAAACTTCATGCCACTGCTTGGCGACGGGACAGAATTTGCGCATAAGTGGATAAGCCTGTGCGAAGCAAACCTCAGCGACGAGGGCATCCGCGACCCGATACGCTGCTGTGAGTACATGGGGCGTTTCTACGTGCAGGAGGGGAACAAGCGCGTCAGCGTGCTGAAGAGCTTCGGCGCGCCGAGTATCCCCGCCGTCGTCACGCGGATAATCCCCGCGTGGTCGCAGGAGCGCGAGGTCAGGCTGTACTACGAATTCATGCGCTTTTATCAGCTCAGCCGCCTGTATATCCTCTCGTTCAGCCGCCTCGGCTCGTATGTCAAGCTTCAGGCGGCGCTCGGCTTCGACGCCGACCATATCTGGAGCGAGGCGGAGCGGCGCAGCTTTTCCGCCGCGTATTACGCGTTCCGTACAGCGCTTGAAAAATGCGAGGGCAGCCGCTTTCCGGAGACGATAGGGGACGCGCTGCTGATATTCCTGCAAGTGTTCAGCTTCGGCGAGCTAAAGGCCATGACGCAGACCGAGCTGGAGCGCTCCATTGCCGGCATCTGGCCGGAGGTGGAGGTGCAGGCCAGACCTGCGCCCATCGCGGTCAACACCGAGAGCAGCGTCGAGACGAAGGGCGTATGGACGAAGCTGGTGGACAGCATCCGCCTGCCGAGTCATCTGAACGTCGCGTTCGTGAACGAGCTGCCTCCGGAGAAGAGCGCGTGGATAATGTCGCATGACCGCGGGCGCGAATACCTCGAACGGCATATGCCTGACAAGGTCACGACGAAGGTGTATAACGCGGACACCGGGCACGACGCGGACTCGCTGCTGGACGCCGCTGCGGCGGACGGCGCGCAGGTCATATTTGCGACTACCCCAAGGCTCATATCCGCCTGCCGCAAGGCGGCGGTGAAGCATCCGAATATAAAGATTCTCAACTGCTCCATCTCGATGCCGTTTCCCGGCGTGAGGACGTATTATAGTCGCGTCTACGAGGGCAAATTCATCTCCGGCGCCGTTGCGGGCGCGATGACGAAAACCGGACGTATAGGCTACATCGCAAGCAGCCCCATCTACGGCGTCCCGGCGGGGATAAACGCCTTCGCGCTCGGCGCGCTGCTCACGAATCCCGATATAAAAATATGCCTGCGCTGGTCGAGCGTGTCGGAGGATCCGATAGGCGAGCTGAAGGCGCTGGGTGTTGACATGATCTCAAACCGCGACGTGCCGAGTCCGGAGCAGCCGCAGGACGCGTGGGGGCTGTGCCGGGTGGACGGCAGCGGCGCGCTGATCCCGATCGGCTCGCCGTTCTGGAACTGGGGCGAGATGTATGTGCATATAATCGAAAATATCCTCGGCGGCGGCTGGGACGAGCTGAGCTATAAGAACAGCGGCAAGGCCGTGAACTACTGGTGGGGCATGAGCAGCGGCGTCATCGACGTCCGCGTAACGGAGAACTGCCCGGACAGCATGGCGGAGCTTGTGGATATCCTCAAGCGCGGCATCTCATCGGGGCTTATCATGCCGTTCCACCGGAAGATAACCGCGCAGAGCGGCGCAGTGATAAACGACGGCACACGCTGGCTATCTGCGGATGAGATGCTGCATATGGATTGGCTGTGCAGCTGTGTGGAGGGGAGCATCCCCGGCTTCGATGAGCTGCTGCCGATGGCGCAGTCTCTCGTGCGGCTGCTGGGCGTGTACCGCGATTGGATAATCCCCGATAAGGGGGAGGTGCAGGTATGAAGCTGCTGCTGATATCCGACCATGAGAACAGCTTCCTCTGGGACTATTACGTGCGGGGGCGGCTGGACGGCATCGACCTCATCCTGTCCTGCGGGGACCTGAAGCCCGAATACCTGAGCTTCCTTGTGACGATGGGGCGCGCGCCGGTGCTGTATGTCTGCGGCAATCACGACGGGCGCTATGAAAGAACCCCGCCAGAGGGCTGTGACTGTATCGAGGACAAGCTCGTGACCGTGAAGGGTCTGCGCATCCTCGGCATGGGTGGCTGCCCGGTGTATAACCACGGGCCGCATCAGTACACTGAGCGGCAGATGGAACGCCGTCTGCGCAAGGTGGGGCGGCAGATCACCAAGGCAGGTGGCGTCGATATCCTGCTCAGTCACGCGCCCGCCGCGGGCTGGGGCGACGCGGACGACTTTGCGCACCGGGGCTTTGAGTGCTTCAACGATTTTCTGGACAAATACCAGCCGAAGTATCATGTTCATGGCCATGTACACATGAACTACGGTTCGAATATTCCCCGTACGCTCCAGTGCGGAGAAACCACTGTCATAAACGCGTGGGATAAGTATATTCTTGAAATTTGATTTGGGAAGCCTGAAAAATGAAAAAGATTGCGATAGTAACAGGCGGCAGCGGCGGCATTGGCCGCTGCGCTGCGGCCGCACTGCGTGACGCGGGCTGCACGGTATATGAGCTGTCCCGCCGCGAGAAGCCGGCGGACGGCATCGTACATATCACCGCCGACGTGACGGACGAGGCGCAGGTTCGCGCCGCGATAGACGAGGTCATCAGCCGCGAGGGGCGGATAGACATTCTTGTCAACAACGCCGGCTTCGGCATATCCGGCGCGGCGGAGCTGACCGACACGAAGAACTCACACGCCCAGCTTGAGCTGAATGTGTTCGGCACCGACAACGTCACCCGCGCGGTGCTGCCGCATATGCGCGCGCAGGGCGGCGGGCGCATTGTGTGCATGAGCAGCATCGCGGGCATTGTGCCGATCCCGTTCCAGCTCTGGTACTCCGTGAGCAAGGCCGCGATAATCGCCTACGTGCTGGCGCTCCAGAACGAGGTGAAGCCGTTCAACATAAGCGTCTGTGCGATAATGCCCGGTGACATCGCCTCCGGCTTTACCGACGCGCGCAAAAAGTCCGGCGCGGGGGACGACGTGTACGCCGGGCGCATCGAGCGCTCCGTCGCCGTCATGGAGCACGACGAGCGCACGGGCATGAGCGCGGAGTATGCGGGCAAATTCGTCGCAAAATACGCGCTGAAGAAGAGCTCGCGGCCGCTCGTCGCCATGGGCGCGGCCTACAAGGGCGCGGCGGTGCTGGTGAAGCTGCTGCCGCGGCAGACGTCGAACTGGCTCGTCGGCAAGATATACGCAAAATAAAATACCAATCCCGCCCGGAAGCTTCCGAGCGGGATTGGTTTATAGGCGCAAAATTACTTGTTGAGAATTTCCATGAACTCTTCGCCGGTGATGGTCTCGCGGCTATACAGGAAGTCGGCCAGCTCGTCGAGCTTGGCGCGATTCTCCTTGAGGATGCCGATGGCCTTTTCATGCTGGCGCGTGACAAGGTCGATGACCAGCGCGTCTATCTTCGCTTGAGTATCCGGCGAGCAGGCGAGGGACGTGTCGCCGCCGAGGTACTGGTTGTTCACGGTTTCGAGCGCTACCATGTCGAAATCCTTGCTCATGCCGTAGCGGGTCAGCATGGCGCGGGCAAGCTTCGTGGCCTGTTCGATATCGTTCGAGGCGCCGGTGGTGATGGAGCCGAACACGACCTCCTCCGCGGCGCGGCCGCCGGTGAGAGTGGCGATCTTGTTCTCCAGCTCCTCTTTGTTCATCAGGTAGTGGTTGCCCTCCTCGACCTGCATCGTGTAGCCCAGTGCGCCGGAGGTGCGGGGGATGATGGTGATCTTCTGCACGGGGGCGGAGTTGGTCTGCTTCGCGGCGACGAGCGCGTGGCCGATCTCGTGGTAAGCGACGATGCGCTTCTCGGCGTCGGTGAGGATGGAGTTCTTCTTCTGGTAGCCCGCGATGACGACCTCAATGCTCTCCTCAAGGTCAGACTGCGTGACGAACTTGCGCCCGTCGCGCACGGCGCGCAGAGCGGCCTCGTTGACGATATTCGCAAGCTCCGCGCCGGATGCGCCGGATGCCATGCGCGCGACGGTGTTGAAATCGACGTTCTCCGCGAGCTTGACTTTCTTCGCGTGAACCTTGAGTATTTCCTCGCGGCCCTTGAGGTCGGGCAGCTCGACGGGGACGCGCCGGTCGAAGCGGCCGGGGCGGGTCAGCGCCGGGTCGAGGGATTCGGGGCGGTTTGTAGCGGCGAGGATGATGACGCCGGAATTGTCGTCAAAGCCGTCCATTTCGGTGAGCAGCTGGTTGAGCGTCTGCTCGCGCTCGTCGTTGCCGCCGTACTGGCCGCCGCCGCTGCGCTTCTGGCCGATGGCGTCGATCTCGTCGATGAACACGATGCACGGCGCCTTCTCCTTGGCCTGATTGAACAGGTCGCGCACCTTGGACGCGCCCATGCCGACGAACATCTCGACGAATTCGGAGCCGGACATCGAGAAGAACGGGACGTTCGACTCGCCCGCGACGGCCTTTGCCAGCATGGTTTTACCGGTTCCCGGAGGGCCGACGAGCAGGATGCCCTTCGGCATCGACGCGCCGATCTCCTCATACTTGCTGGGGTCGTGCAGGTAGTTGACGATCTCCTGAAGGTTCTCCTTCGCCTCGTCCTCGCCCGCGACATCGGCAAAGCGGATGCCCTGCGTGGACTGGACGTAGATCTTGGCGTTAGACTTGCCCATGCCGAACATCATGGAGTTGCTGCCGCCGGCAGTGCTCATCATCTTTTTATACATGTACTGGCCGAGGCCGACGAAGATGACTATCGGCAGCACCCAAGTCAGCAGGAAGCTGAGAAACGGCGAGGTCTGCTCGATTATCTCCTGCGAGAACTCCGCGCCTGAGGCGTGCAGACGCTCGACAAGGCCGTCGTCGTCCATGCGGCCGGTCTTGTAGTAATTGCCGTCGTTGTCGGTAAAGACGATCTGGTTGGTCTCAATCTCGACCTCTTTGATGTTCTTCTCTTCGGTCATGGTCATAAAGGTGCCGTAGTCGACCTCCTTGACCTGCCGCTCGGCCATCCAAGGCACAGCGATGAAGTTGAACAGCAGCAGCACCATCAGGGCTATACTGTAATAGTACATCAACGGTTTTTTCGGGGGCTTTACCTCTTTCATATGCATCCTCCGTTTAAGAATATTTTTAAAGGATTATAGCGGGAAAGACTCCGAAAGTCAATGACTTCAGGCGCTTTGAGCGGGCAAACGCGCAAATTTTACAAACGCGTAAAAACTCCGCCGGGGCTGCACAGCTCCGGCGGAGAAAATTATATATCCGGTTATCCGATAGTTTCGTTTACGAAGTCAACAAGTCCCTCTTCAACCTCGTCGCGCAGCTCAAGCTCGTTGTGAATTTCGTGCCGGTAGCCGCTGTACGCCTTGACGCTGACCTTGTTGCCGCTCTCCGCAAGGAGGTTTGCCACATGGTACAGCCCCTCGCCGTAGTTGCCGCAGGGATCCTGATCGCCGGAGATGAGGTACACCGGCACCCCGGACGGCACCTTCTCCGCCCATTCCGGACTCTCGATGAAGTGGTACAGCTCGACGAGATCCCACACCAGCTCCAGCGTCGTGTCAAAGGTGTTGAACGGGTCTCCCGCGTGGTCGGAGACGATATCGGGGTTCACGGCGATCCAGTCCGCGGGGCCGTTCGGGTTTTCGATACGGTCGGTCATGCCGAGGAACACTTTCCCGAACCACTCGCCGGAGGGCTGATACGGGTCGGCGGCGACGGCGGCGCGGATGGCCGGGTCATTGTATTCTATCTCGCAGCCCTTGAACTGGCTTACCAGCCCGCAGAGCATGAGCCCGGCGATGTCATCGCCGTAGAGCGCGGCGTAGGCGCGGCCGAGCATCGAGCCCCAGCTGTGCCCGAATACGAAGAATGGGAGGTCGGGGTAGGCCATGCGCGCGATGTCGTGCAGGTATTTCTCATCCCGCAGATAGGTCATGTAGCCGCCGGAGTGCGGGTCGCCGAGGGTGCCGCCGTCGAAGCCGGTCTTGCCGTGGCCGATGTGGTCGTCGGCGTAGACGACGAAGCCCGCAGCCTGAAACTTGCTTATCATGTGCAGGTAGCGGCGCGAATGCTCGCCGAAGCCGTGAATGAGCTGTATCACGGCGCGTGGCTTGCCGAGCGGGGTGTACGCCCATGCCTTGATGGTGTCTCTGCCATTGGCGGACGGGAAGTTGATTTCTCGAATGGACATTGTTGTTCCTCCTTGTTGTGATGTTTTCCGGTTGATGTGAAACCATTATAACATAAGGAACATGAGGAATAAAGGCTTTTCTACGGAATAAGACCGCTGCGCGGATTACCCCAAGTACTCTACATATATGGAGGGGATAGTGAGAGAATCGCCGAGAACCGTGGTGTATGTGTAAAGACCGCCGTACGTGCCATAGAATGTGATTTTGTCGTCTTCAAGTATACGCGAGCCGCTCCCGTAGTTGTCAACGTATATATAAACTACATCGCCGTAGCTGCCGGATGTGGCGACCCTGTAAGTTGAATAATAGAGAGACGATGTGGCCTCATAGCAGACCTGAACGACTGTACCGGAGAATTTTACATATTCGTCCATATATGCGTCCGGAGTTCTAGACAAGTCCTTATACGATATGCTGCGGCAGTTCTCCTTGTACAGCTCCTTCAGCTCATCGTCGCTGAGGGTGAAGCTTTCCGTTTGAACGATTGCGCCGCACGCGGTGCAGAGTTTTACGCGTGTTCCGTCGGCATACTTCGTGGGCATTTCAGCGATTATCCAGTCACCCGGCGCGTGCGCCGCTTTGCTGATTTCGCGGCTGACTTCAGCTCCGCAAACAGTGCAGGTACCCGTTTCCTCGCCGCTTTCGGTGCATGTAGAAGCCTTTAAAGTGACCCATTCGTCTACCGTGTGCCCAAGGGGTTCCCCGTCTGTTTTGCCGCAGACGGAGCAGGTCTTCGCCTCCGTGCAGGTGGCGTCCGTCCAACTGTGACCGAGCGCTTTGCCGTCCGTCTCTCCGCAGCGGGAGCAGGTCGTCGGCGTTTCACAGTCCGCATCGACCCATTTATGACCGAGCGCGCTGCCCTGCGTGGCACCGCATCGGCGGCAGATGCCGGCTTCTGTGCATGTCGCTTCGCTGAAGTTATGCCCAAGGGCAGAGCCGTTAGTTTCGCCGCATTTGGTGCACGTGGCGGCAGTGGTGCATGTGGCGGGAGAAAAATTATGTTTTGCGCAGCATCCGCACATAATAACAGCGAGCACAAGGGCGAAGAAGATCGCGGCAGGTTTTTTCATATAATCCCTCTTTCTATAAATTTTGGAATCTATATGAAAAAAGCATAGTCGTTTTAACGACCATAGTCAAGATAAAGATCACCTTATAGAATTATTTTGGCAGGTGATTTTATGATTTCGTATGAACCGTTTTGGGAAACGCTGCGCGGGTCGAATAACTCGACGTATTCACTCATAAACAAGTATCATTTATCCAGCTCCACAATCGATAAGCTGCGGAAAAACAAGCCGCTGAATACAACCACGATAAATGATTTGTGCAGGATACTTGACTGCCCGGTAGAATCGATCATGGTGTATGTCCCGTCGGATAAGGATCAGGTATTATAAAAAAACAGCCCGAACCAAGCGGTTCGGGCTGTTTTGGTACGAAATTATCAGTCGGTCACGTAGGGCAGGAGGGCGATCTGACGCGCTCTCTTTATGGCCTCAGTGAGTTCACGCTGATGCATGGCGCAAACACCGGTAGTACGGCGAGGCAGGATCTTGCTGCGCTCGGACATATAGCGGCGGAGCTTTGCGGTGTCCTTATAGTCGATGGACGTTGCCTTATCGACGCAGAACTGGCAAACTTTTCTGCGCTTACGATTCTTGGGGTTGTTCTTATCGAAAGCCAAAGCTGTATCCTCCTATCAAAAATTTTAGAACGGCAGCTCGCCGTCGCCGTCGTCAAGCTCGGAAAATGCGGAGGGAGCGGAATTCACGCTTCTCGGCGCGTCGTATCCGGAGCTGGGGCGGCTGTAACTGTTGGAGTAGCTGTCGCTGCGGGAATCGCCGCTGTCGCGGCGCTTGCTCTCGCCGAAGTACATGTTGTCAACAACGACCTCCGCGCTGCGGCGCTTGCCGCCGTCACGGTCGGTCCAGTCGCGGATCTGCAGACGGCCGGAAACGACTGCCATGCTGCCCTTGGTGAAATACTTGTTGACAAATTCGGCGGTCTGACGCCATGCAACGCAGTCGATGAAATCGGTCTGCTTCTCTCCGCCGTCGCGGCCGCCGAAATCGCGGTCAACAGCGAGGGTGAAGGATGCCACAGGCGTCTGGGACTGGGTGTACCTGAGTTCGGGATCCCGTGTCAGGCGGCCCATAATAACAATGTGATTAAGCATCGATGCGCTCCTTACTCTGCACGCAGGGTGATCAGGCGACGCAGAATGCCGTCAGTGATACCGAGAATACGATCCAGCTCTGCCGGGAACTCAGCGCCGCTGGTGAACTTCATCAGCACATAGTAGCCCTCGGTGATATAGTTGATCTCATAAGCGAGCTTGCGCTTGCCCATTTCCTCCAACTCATCAAGGGTACCATTTGCTTCAACAAGTGCCTTGAACTTCTCAACAACAGCCGCGGTCTCTTCCTCGGTGAAGTTGGGATTGATGATGTACATTACTTCGTACTTTTCGCTTGCTTTTGCCATGGTTGCACCTCCTTCTGGTCTTTTGGCCCCCGCTCATACGGGAGCAAGGATAGCCCGCCCATACTGACAGGCCATATAATTATACCGAATTTTCCTGTTTTGTCAAGGATTTTTTGCGGATTTGAGGGAAAATTCCGCATCCTTGCGCAAAGCGGCGCGGGATGCTATATTATACACGAAAGAGGGTGCGGGGATGGACAAAAAGGTGACCGGATTTATCATACGGCGGGAGAGAATGCGGCGCGACTGGAGTCAGGACGGGCTGTGCCGCGGGATATGCGCGGCGTCGTACCTGTCGAAGATCGAGCAGGGGCGCGTCGAGGCATCGGAGGACATCCTGCGGCTTCTCTACGAGCGGCTTGAGCTGCCGTGGTACGGCGGTGAGTCTGCTATGAGCGGGCTGAGCGAGCGCCTTGACGAGCTGTACGAGCTTGCCTACTCCGGCGAATTTAAGGCTCTTAATGCCGCCGTCACCGCACTGCGCGAGGAAAAGCCGGAGCTGCTGCTGAGTCCTGCCGCGGCGGACATCTCCGTACTTTCGGAGATCGCAGCATGGCGCGGCGAGAGCGCGGATATTGACGAGGCAATGGAGCAGTATCTTGCGCCGCGCGGTCTTGCGCTGCTGAGGCTGATGCAGCATAGGGAAGCGGAGGCCGCCGCTATCTACCCCTCGGCGCTCTGCTCTTACTGGGCGGGCAACGTTCTGTATGAGAGCGGCGGGAGCTACACCGCCGCCGTCGAGAGCTTTCAGCGCGCCTATGCACTGGCAGCGGAGGAGGGGCGGGCGCGGCTTATGATGCTCAGTCAGACGCGCCTCGGAAACTGCTATGCAAACCTGCTCGACGTGGAGAACATGAACGCGCATTACCTCATTGCAAAGCGGCTTTGCAGGGCGCTGGATGCCCCGGCGCAGCTTGCAGACATCGAGTATAATCGCGCCGCGACCGCGCTTGAAACGGGTGATTTTGAGGGCGCGTACAAATACTTCTCCGCCGTAAGGGAGCCGAGACTGATGGATCTTCACAAGCTTGCGATATGCTGTGAAAAGCTCGGTCGGCGCGAGGAGGCGCTTGCCGCTCTGGACGCGGCCGAGGCGGCGGAGGAGACATATATCCCGGCAGAGCTTGCAGGGGCGATGCTCAGACTTGTGCGCTGCCGGCTCGAAAACCCCGACTATCTGCATGATGCCGATTACGGCGCGGCGCTGCTCGACTGCTTTGAGCGCTGCCGCCGGGAGCTTCCGATAGGCTACGCGGGCTTTCATCTTCCGTGGCTGCTCGAATGGTACACCGCAAACCGGCAATACAAGCTTGCGTATGAGCTTATGAACGAATTTCCTATAAAACTGAAAATATGACGATTAAACCCGTTTACTATAAGAAAACTTTCCCACAACAAGCGGGTTTATTATATCTTAACCTCGTGATAGCATATATGCGAGGTGAGGAGATTGAAAAAGATTCTGTGGACAAAAAACTTTACTCTTGTGACCGCGGCCAGCGCGCTTGGCGCGGTGGGCGGCATTGCGGGCGGCTTCGCGCTGTCGTTTCTGGTGTTCGACGAGACGGGCAGTACGCTGGCCTCGGCGCTGATCCTTGCGATTCAGCTCGTGCCGTTTTTCGTGCTGCCGCTGTTCCTTGCGCCGGTCATGGATCGCCTGCCGCGCAAACCCTTTCTGGTTGCGGGCGATCTGATAGACGGCGTACTCTACGCGCTGATGGGGCTGTACCTGCTGAAATTCGAGTTCTCCTACGCGGCGTATCTCGGCTATTCACTGCTGCTGGCCTGCCTTGAAAGCTTCGACGAGCTGGCCTTCCAGAGCATCTACCCGAAGCTAATCCCCGACGGCATGGAGCAGCAGGGCTACGCCGTGTCGACGACGCTGTATCCGATACTGCGCGTCCTGATGCTGCCGCTGGCGGGCGTTCTGCTCGACGCGGTGGGCGCGGCGTGGATCCTCATCGGGCAGGGCGGCCTGTCGCTGCTGGCAGCGCTCATCGAGAGCAACATTGACATCACCGAGCACCGGCGGGAAAGCGGGGAGAAGCTGTTCACCCTCCGCCAGTGGCGCGCGGACATAAAAGAAGCGGCAGAATACCTGAAAAACGACCGCGGTGTGACCGGGATATTCTCGTACATGGCCGTGACGAACGGCGTTTCGAGCGGCTATTCGTCGATACTCGTCGCGTTTTTCAGGACATTTCCGGGCTTTACGGCGGCAATGTACTCGCTTTTCTCCGTGTTTGAGTTTGCGGGGAGAACGCTCGGCGGCGCGGTGCAGTATAAGCTGCGGCTTGCCAAGGAGAAAAAATTTGGCTTTACCTTTATGGTGTACCAGATTTATGAGCTTATGGACATGTGCCTGCTGTGGCTGCCGTATCCGCTGATGCTTGCAAACCGGGCGATGGTCGGCTTCCTCGGCGCAAACAGCGCAACCATGCGTCAGGCGGCAATGCAAAGCTATATCCCCGAAAATCTGCGCGCAAGGCTCAACGCCTTTCAGAATATGCTCATCACGGCGGCAAGCGGAGTGTTTGCACTCGCTATCGGGGCGCTCGGCGAGGTGCTGGACTACCGGCTGTGCGTGACGATATGCGGGGCGACGGCGTTTATCGCGGCGTGGCTGCTGGTGTGGCGGCGGCGCGCGGATGTGCGGAAAATTTTTGAGAAGTGAAAAGCATAAATTTGGGGCGGCTCTGTTTACACGGAGCCGCCTTGAATGTTATTATATATTAAATATAACGGAATAACAGGAGGCTCGATATGATAAGCCTTTGCAATGACTGGGAATTCACACCCGAATGGACTGACGGCTTTGCGCGCGGCGACGGCGGCGCGGAGCGCGTATGCCTACCGCATAATCCGCATGAGCTGCCGCTACACTACTGCGGCCCGGAGGATTATGAGGCTGTCTGTGGCTACCGCCGGCGCCTGTTCATCACCAAGAGCAGCCGCGGCAAGCGACTGTTCCTGCAATTTGACGGCGCGGCGCATCACGCGTGGGTCTACGTCAACGGCGCGCTCGCCGCGGAGCACAGCTGCGGCTACACGGCGTTCAGGGTCGAGATAACGGAGCTTGTGGAGTACGGCGTGGAAAACCTCATCGCCGTGAAGCTCGACAGCCATGAGGATCCCGCACTGCCGCCGTTTGGCTTCGTGATAGATTACCTGACCTATTCGGGGCTTTACCGCGAGGCGTGGCTGGATATCCGGGACGAAAACTACATAGAGGACGTCTTCGTCCGTACCGAGGGCAGCACCGCCCGCATCAGCTACACCGTTTCCGGCGCGAACCGGAACGCGAAGCTGCGCATCCTCGACGGGGAGCGCCTGATGGCGGAAGCGGACAGCACGGGCGAGGTCTGCGTCATAGACGTGCCCGGCGCGGAGAAATGGGATATCGACAGCCCGAAGCTCTACACCTGCGAGGTCACGCTGGAGACGGGCGACGTGCAGCGCGTGAGCTTCGGCTTCCGTGACATCGAGTTTCGCGCAGATGGCTTTTATCTCAACGGCCGCCGCGTATTCATGCGCGGCCTGAACCGGCACCAGAGCTATCCGTACATGGGTTACGCCGCGCCCGAATCGCTTCAGCGCGAGGATGCGCGGATACTGAAGGAGGAGCTGTGCTGCAATGCTGTGCGCACCTCGCACTATCCGCAGAGCCAATATTTCATCGACGAGTGCGACAGGCTTGGCCTGCTGGTGTTCACGGAGCTGCCCGGCTGGCAGCATATCGGGGACGAAAAGTGGAAGGAACAGGCGTGTGAGAACCTGTGCGAGATGATATTGCAGTACCGCAATCATCCGAGCATCGTGCTCTGGGGGGTGAGAATAAACGAGAGCGTGGACGACGACGCGTTCTACGCGCGCACGAATGCTATTGCCCATGAGCTTGACCCCTCGCGGCCTACTTCGGGCGTACGCTATATTCAGAAAAGCAGCCTGCTTGAGGACGTGTATTCGTATAACGACTTCTCCCACACCGGCGATAACCCCGGCGTGAAGCCGAAAAAGACCGTCACGCCGGATATGAATAAGGCGCTGATCGTCTCGGAGCACAACGGGCACATGTTCCCCACCAAGAGCTATGACACGTGGCAGCGCCGTCAGGAGCATGCACTGCGCCATGCGCGCGTGCAGAACGACGCGGCGGCGGACGAAGAGCACGCGGGCTGCTTCGGCTGGTGCATGTTCGATTACCAGACGCACAAGGACTTCGGCTCCGGCGACAGGATATGCTATCACGGCGTGATGGACGCGTTCAGAAACCCCAAGACCGCCGCGGCGGTCTACGCAAGTCAGGGAGACGCGCGGCCGGTGCTGGAACTGGGCAGCACGATGGATATCGGCGATTACCCCGCTGGTCAGCCCGGCGCACTATACGCCTTCACGAACGCCGACGAGGTGCGGCTGTATAAAAACGGCGACTATGTCGCAAGCTTCGCGGCCAAGGGATGGAGCGGCCTTCCGCACGGCCCCGTGCTCATCGACGACACCATCGGCGAGCTTCTGGAGTCGAAGGAGGGCTTCACCGGCGCGAAGGAGCGTATGCTGCATAAGTGCCTTGTCTCGGCGGGAAAGTACGGCCTTGCGAATATGCCATTGGCGGACAAACTGCGTATGCTCGCCTGTATGCTGAGATATAAGCTCAGCTTTGACGACGGCGTGGCGCTGTACGGCAAATACGTCGGCAACTGGGGCGGCGCGGCGACGCAGTGGCGCTTCGAGGGCTGGAAGGACGGCGCGAAGACCTGCGAGCACACCTGCACTCCGGGCAAGCGGCTGCATCTGGAGGCCACGCCAAGCGCCCTGCACCTGACCGAACGGCAGAGCTGGGACGCGGCGGCGGTGCGCATAAGAATTGCCGACGAGCAGGGGAACACGGCAAGCTACGCCCAGCTCCCCGTGACGCTGAAGCTCAGCGGGGACGCGGAGCTTGTCGGCCCCGCGGTCATCACCGCCGAGGGCGGCATGTGCGGCACGTACGTGAAGACAGCCGGCAAGCGCGGCCATGCGCGGCTCGTGATATCCGCGCCGCAGACGGAGTCTGTGACGCTTGAATTTGAGATAGACAGGGAGAACAATATATGAAAGCAATAGTAACGGTCATAGGCAAGGACAGAGTCGGCATAATCGCGTCGGTCTGCGCGCTGATGGCGAGCCACAACGTCAACATTCTGGACATCAGCCAGACGATCATGCAGGAGTATTTCACGATGATAATGCTCGTGGACGTCTCGGCCTGCGAGGTGTCGTTCTCGGAGCTGGCGGATCAGCTTGAGCGCGCCGGGACGGAGCAGAGTCTCTCCATCCGCATCCAGCGCGAGGACATCTTCAACGCCATGCACAGGATTTGAGAGGTGCGCCGTGCTGAATCGCAATGACATTCTCGAAACCATAAACATGATAGATCAGCAGCACCTCGATATCCGTACCATAACGATGGGAATATCGCTGCTGTCCTGCGCGGATCCTGACCCGAAGGCCGCCTGCCGGAAGATATACGACAAGATCACGCGCTGCGCCGAAAAGCTTGTCACAACGGGCGAGGAGATAGAGCGGGAGTTCGGCATTCCGATAGTCAATAAGCGCATCTCCGTGACGCCGATGGCGCTTGTCGCCGCCGCGTCGGAGACGGAGGATTACGTCCCCTTCGCCGCCGCGCTCGACGCTGCCGCAAAGACCACGGGCGTGAACTTCATCGGCGGCTTCTCGGCACTGGTGCAGAAGGGTATGACCGAGGCGGACAGAAAGCTCATAGCCGCCATACCTGAAGCGCTGGCGACGACGGAGCTTGTCTGTTCGTCAGTGAACGTCGGCTCTACCAAGGCCGGGATAAACATGGATGCGGTCGCACTCATGGGACAGACCATCAAGCGCACAGCGGAGCTGACCGCCGCGCACGGCGGCTTCGGCTGTGCGAAGCTCGTCGTGTTCTGCAACGCCGTGGAAGATAACCCATTCATGGCGGGCGCGTTCCACGGAGTCGGAGAGCCGGAGAAGGTCATAAACGTCGGCGTGTCCGGGCCGGGCGTCGTGCATCACGCGCTCAAGGCCGTCAAGGGGCAACCGTTTGACGTCGTGGCAGAGACGGTGAAGAAAACGGCGTTCCGCATCACGCGCATGGGACAGCTCGTCGCGCAGGAGGCGAGCCGCCGGCTCGACACGCCCTTCGGCATCGTCGACCTGTCGCTCGCGCCGACGCCCGCCGTCGGCGACTCCGTCGCGCGCATCCTTGAGGAAATGGGGCTTGAGGTCTGCGGAACCCACGGCACAACCGCCGCGCTCGCGCTCCTGAACGATGCCGTGAAGAAGGGCGGCGTGATGGCGTCCTCGTCCGTCGGCGGCCTTTCCGGCGCGTTCATCCCCGTCAGCGAGGACGAGGGCATGATCGCCGCCGCGGCGTCCGGCGCGCTGACGATAGACAAGCTTGAAGCCATGACCTGCGTGTGCTCGGTCGGGCTTGACATGATTGCCGTCCCCGGCGACACGAGCGCCGAGACGATATCCGCGATTATCGCGGACGAGGCGGCGATAGGCATGGTCAACAGCAAGACCACCGCCGTGCGCCTTATCCCCGCGCCGGGCTGCAAGGTCGGCGACACGGTGGAGTTCGGCGGACTGCTCGGCTCCGCCCCGGTGCAGCGGGTGCACCCGTTTTCAAGTGCGGAATTCGTGGCTCGCGGCGGGCGGATACCCGCGCCGATGCAGAGCCTTAAAAACTGAAAATACAGGAGGGAACACATGAAGCTGGACTACATGATCGAGCTTGAGGGCGGCTTCCGGCTCCACGGCAGCGAGGAGCTTCGCCCCGGCTGCATACGGATAAAACCCGTGCTGCCTGAGGGCAGGGTAAAGGCTGTCACGGCGCGCGTGAATATCACGATGGCTGAGGACGAGCGCTTCTTCGTCAATGGCTACCAGACGTGGACGTATTGCCCGGAGCAGGGCAAGCACGGCTTTACGCGCGGCATGGGGAAGCTGCCAAAATTCGTCATCGACAAATTCGGCATAGACCGTTACGGCGACTATTTCTTCGTTGATTACCCGCAGACCCCCGGCGTCATGCACGGCGAGAGCTACTGCTATTTCCGCCGCGGCGGGAATTACCGGCTCATCGCGTCCCTCGATGAGCGCGCGGGCTATACCCTGCTTCGCTACGACAGCCGCTGCGGCGTACTGACCATATCGCGCGACTGCGCGGGTGTCCGTTGCGGCGGGGTGTTCCCGGCGCTGGAGCTTTACTATGCCGAGGGCGGCGAGGACGCGGTATTCGACGGCTGGTTTGCGGCGATGGGCGTGAAAAGCCGCGGCGCAAAACGGCTGTGCGGCTATTCGAGCTGGTATAACCGCTATCAGAATATCGACGCCGAGAGTATCACGGGCGATCTCACTGGCTGTGCGGAGCATATGCTGCCCGGCGACCTGTTCCAGATAGACGACGGCTGGGAGCCTGCCGCCGGCGACTGGCTGGAGACGGACGCGAAAAAGTTCCCGGACGGGCTTAAAGGCACGGTCGGGGACATCCATGGCCGCGGCTTTCTCGCGGGGCTGTGGCTTGCGCCCTTCGTGTGCCAGAAGGATTCAAAGATATTCCGTGAGCACCCGGACTGGCTCCTGCTGCATGACGGCAAGCCGTGGTACTGCGGCAGCAACTGGGGCGGCTTCTACGCGCTGGATATCGACAACGCGGAGTTCGTGCGCTATCTTGAGCAGACCTTCAGCCTTGTACTGAACGACTGGGGCTTCGACCTTGTGAAGCTCGATTTCCTCTATGCCGCCGCGCCATTCGGTGACGTGCGCGAGAGCCGCGCCGGACGCATGACACGCGCGATGGAGCTGCTCCGCCGCCTGTGCGGGGATAAGCTCATCCTTGGCTGCGGCGTACCGCTGATGCCGTCGTTCGGGCTTGTGGATTACTGCCGCATAAGCTGTGACGTCGGGCTTGACTGGGACAACAGCCTCATCATGCGCCACACGAACCGCGAACGCGTCTCGACCCGGCAGGCCATCGGCAACAGCATCTCGCGCCGCCAGCTCAATGGCCGCGCCTTCGGGAACGACCCGGACGTGTTCTTCCTCCGCGAGAGCAATATCCGCCTGAGCGAGACGGATAAATATAAGCTTGCGGTCGTCAACAGCCTGTTTGGCACACTGTTTCTGACCTCGGACAACATGGGCGAATACGGCGGCGAGGCCGCAGCGCTGTATGAGCGTCTGCGCACGCTCTCGGCGCGGGCGGAGAATATACGTGTTGACACCGATAACGGCCTTACCGTATACTACGACTTGGACGGCACCGAGCAGGTGCTGGAAATAGAATAATAAAACGGGGAGAAAAGATATGATAGGCACCGGACTGAAAAAGCTTGCCAATGAAAACGGCATGAAGGTTGCAAACGGCCTTGCCTATGGTACGTTCCACGGCTACTCCGCGGCGTTCTGGGACGGCAGCGGCACCAAGACCATGATGCTCAGCACAAGCATACAGGACGCGAACGCGAAGAGCGAATTTTTCTCGCGTCTCGGACAGGTGAATTATCAGAAGGAATACCGCGTCAGGGAACTGACCCCGATGGACGACGGCATCGTGGTGGTATTCAACGACACCGTCGGCACGCTGAAGAAGATGAACGAGTTTTTCGACTTCTTCTTCCCGATACTCGACGCCTGCGGCGCAACTAAGGCGGACGTCTGCTCCTGCTGCGGACAGCCCTTCGACGGCACGGAGAGCTGGCTGCTCCTCAACGACGTGCCCGTGAAGCTGCACAGAGCCTGCCGTGAGCGCATCGAGAGCGATACGCGCCGTGAAGAGGCCGCGGCGAAGGAGAACGTCACCGGCAATTACGGCGCGGGACTCCTCGGCGCGCTTCTCGGTGCGGTGGTCGGCGCGATCGTCTGGGCGCTGATATACATGCTTGGCCGCATCTCGGTCGTGGGCGGCCTGCTAATCGCGCTATTTTCCGTCAAGGGCTATGACCTCCTGCACGGCAAGCAGGGCAAGGGCAAGATCGTGATAGTGCTGATAATGTCGCTGCTGGGCGTCGTGCTCGGCACATTCGGCGGCGAGACAATAGCGCTTATCAAGGAGATCGCCGCCGGGACTCTGCCCGGCTTCGTATACGGCGACGCGCCGACTCTGGTTCTGGCGCTGTTCGTGAATGCGCCGGAATATCAGTCTGTCGTGCTGCGCAATCTCGGCATGGGTGTCCTGTTTGCGGCGGTTGGAATTTATTTCATCCTGAAGAAAACGCACAGAACCCTCAAGGGTCTGGTGATAAAGGAGCTGCCGTAATAATCCGGATAAGCGAAACGGAGCTGTCACAGCCGGTGACAGCTCCGTTTATATACATTTAAAGGAAATAAATACGGAAAAATATTGAAAAAGCCATAAAATGGAATTTTTAAAGCAATTTTAAAGCTTGACAAAGCATCACGATATGTTCTATATTCTAATAGGCCATAGCCTATCCGAAGGTTCGCCGGATAGAGCTGCGCCTATGCAAACCTCCGCAGTGTCGGAGGTTTATTGATTTTAAGGGACCGCAAAATCAACAAGGGCGGGATGCGGAGAACATTTGGCCTGACTGGGTACTTGGGTCTCAGACGGTTGCTGTCGGCTCCCGCGCGCGGCGTCGCGCGGGCACCGTACCGGAAAGCCGGTACGATAAGCCGAAAAGCTGGTCTTTACCTTACGGCTGCGCTTTTCTATTCTTATAGCTGGGAGGTTGATCGGCTTGAATATACAGAAGAACATTGCAGCGGCTATGCGGGCTGCGATGGAAGAAAGCCAGCTATCGTTGACCGAATTCTCCAAGGAGCTTGGCATAGGAAAGTCATCTTTGCAGGCGTATCTCAACTGCCAGCAGAATATGCGCTTGGATACCATAGAGCTGATAGCCGAGAGGATGGGTATAACTCCCGCCGAACTGGTATCCGGGATAAGCTCCGCCGACAAACCGCAGCCTCCCGGCAAAAATCTGCACCCACTGCTGGAGCCCATCGAGAAGGAGTTCCTAGCGGTGAATCAATTTCTGACCGCAATTTCCGACAGACTCTATAAGCTGGAAGCACAGCTCGAAGAAAAGGGGGAAAACGTTCCGCATGAGGACGAATGAGTTCGCCCGTGCGGGAGAAAATGTTCTGTCGATGTGAAATGAATACAGATTGTGAAGGCTATCGGCGCGTAATGCAGATAAGAAGCAAAAGGATGCTTTGCGCGTCATATTATGCGGTGTGCCCGCGGTGCGGCTGCTCGCTGGAGCGGGATTACACTGCGTTCTGCGACCGCTGTGGGCAGCGGCTCGGATGGAGTGAATATAAAAAAGCGCGTGTACTCGACACGTGAATCATTTTAGAAGCTTTAGATAATTTGAATTAACGGCCGGCTTATGGGCTGTGCCGGGTGTACGGATCAGAAATGACAAAAACGGCGGTGAAGCGCAAGCTTCGCCGCCGTTTATTCTTATAGTTAAAACTTGATGACCAGCCATGCGCACAGCGCGATCTGCGCTATGGCGATGAGCGGGAAGAACACAGCGAAGTACCAGTGGCGGGTCTTGTGATGGAACACGTACATGCCGAGAGTGCCGCCGATGCCGCCGCCGAGCAGCGTGAACAGAAACAGCGTTTTCTCCGGGATGCGCCGTGCGCCGCGCCGCGCTTTGCTTTTGTCTATGCCCATCAGCGCGAACGCGATTACGCTGAACGCCGCAAGCCATATGAGCAGAATTTTCAGAAGCTCACTCATTCAAGTTCTCCGAAATACCAGCCTGAAAGGCCGTTTGTTTTTATCAGGTATCCGCGGCTCGTGGTCTCCACGACACTGACGAGATCGCCGTGCTTGAGCGACGGGACGTAATCGGTGCAGTCGTTGCAGTCGGTGAACTCGCCGTCGGAAAAGAGATATTTTGTAAGAATATCCATCTCATACCCGGTGCGGACGTGGCGGCAGCGGGAGAATTCCTCGCCCCGCTCCAGCACCTGCACCCGGCTGTCGCCCCAACGGATGTAATACGAGCGCCCGCCCTCGGCCTGATCGCGGAGCACACGGCGCACGGGGAAGGGGTCGTAGTAGACATAGCCGAAGCTGTCGCTTCCGTCCCACGGAATTATCAGGGCGTTGAGCTGCCCGTCGTCCTTGAGCACACAGCCGCCATCGATACTGACGATATGGTGCTCGCGGTCAACTATCGGGTTCGCGCAGACTCTGTCCGTACCGTACAGCACGACCGGCCAGTGCCCGACGATGACCCATTTCTCAAAACTGCGGCCGGTGTTCATAAATGCGTCACAGCGCATCAGCTCCCCGGCGGTGTGCGCGGAGAGGGGCTTGTCGTCCCGCATAGCGGCGTGGGCGAAAACGTAGTTTTTCGTCTCGATGGCGTGCGGCAGGCGGGAGATAAACTTCCATTCCTCGGTGAAGCTGTTGAAAAGCTGCTTTTTGCACTCGGCCAGCCCCTCCAGCTCGAAGGGGTCGATACCGGCGGCGTTGCACATTTCCCACAGCAGGCCGCATTTCTTGTGCATCATGTAGTGCAGCAGGTGCTCGTCGGCCTCAGGCGGCATACGGAAAATGTCATCCCAGCCGTCGCAGTTGCCGCAGACCGTGTATACGTTTCCGGCTTCGCTCAGCTGCATGATGTATCTGAGCGTACCGAGGCTGTCCGGCCCTTTTTCGAGGAAGTCGCCGTCGATGATGAGAATATCGTCCGCGTCGAAGCGGATTTTTTTCAATAGACCTTTGAGATACGGCAGGTTTCCGTGAATGTCGGACACCGCGATGATGCGCCGCCCCGGCGGGAGACGCAGGCGCTTTATCCGCGCGGGCATGTCGAATTCAGACATTGCGGCCTCCGATCTTCTTCTCCATCAGAAGGAGCCTTCCGCTGCTGCCCGGCTCAGAGCTCAGTTCATCGAAGCCGTAGCGCCGATAGAACGCGAGCGCGGCGGCATTGTCGTCCGCGACGTGCAGCCGCAGGGCGCGGCGGCCAAGCGCCTCATAGTGCACTATCGCGCGGCCGAGGAGCTGTATCCCACAGCCGATACCGCGGTACTCCGGCGTGAGGTACAGAAGCGAGATCCAGCCGTAGCCAGCGTGTGCGCCGCGCTCGGTGTCGAGGTCGATAAGCCCGGCGGGCTTGTCCTTGTCGTAAATTTTTATCACAGCCGCGTGGTCGTGCTCATAGTGCCGCACCGCGGCGGCATAATACGGCTCCGCGGAGTAGCCGTTGAGATTCCCGTGCGCGGCGAGCCACGCGTCGGAGTAGCAGCGCTTGTAGTATCCCGCGTCCTCACGTGGATCGAAGCTCTCGCCGCGCATATCGGGCGTCTTCTGCCATGGCTTCATGCCGAGCGCGCTCAGGTGACTGACGTCGTTGATGAATACCGGGCTGAACGCGCCGCTTTCAAAGTGCAGCAGCGTTACGCCGGTGTTGCCGCATATGGGCAGGTGCTCTTTGTCGCCGAGACCGATGCCGAGGATCCGCGACAGCAGGCACAGAATGGTCACGCCGTGACTCACGACAACGACGCTCTTCCCGTCGTTCGCTTCCGCGATGCGGATAAGCTCCGCGTAGGCGCGCTGCCCGACCTCGGCGTAGGTCTCCGCGCCGGGCGCCTGCCACTTTTCGGGGTCGAAGATGAAATCGTGCATGGCCTCCGGCTGCTCGTAGGCCACGTCGCCGAAAAATCTGGCCTCCCACGAGCCGACATTTATCTCGCGCAGGGCGGGGCGCAGTTGCATGGGCAGGTCGTGATACCGCGTGATCGCGGAGGCGGTCAGGCGGGTGCGGTAGAGGTCGCTTGCGTACAGCGCATCGACATGCACCGTGCGGAAGCGCTCCGCCAGCGCGTCGATCTGCTTCAGGCCGAGCGCCGTCACGGAGCCGTCCCAGTGCCCCTGCATCATGCGGTAGAGGTTGCCCTCGGCCTGTGCGTGCCGAATAAGATAAATTTCCGTCATAACTGTGCCTCCAAAATCTTGACCATACGCGCGGAATAAAGTATAATAAAGTATTCTTAAGAAGTTCTCGCCTTATTATAGCGTGGATCGACGGAATAAACAAGTGTTTTAGTGGGAGAGATGGAGAGTATGATCAGAGCGGCGGCATTGGTTTCCGGCGATGGGTCGAAGCTTCAGGCAATACTGGATTCCATGTATTTTAAAGAGATACCGGATTTTGAGCTGGTAGCGGTCATTTCGCCGCAGAAGGACGCATATGCGATGAGCCGCGCCCTGAATGCGGGGGTTCCGGCCTACGTTGTCGATCCTGACCTGTTCCCGACGATGACGAGCCACAGCATGGCTGTTGCGAACAAGCTGCGGGACATGGACGTGGAGCTTGTCATTCTCGCGGGCTACGATCTGCCGCTGGGAGTGATACCGTATCAGTTCAAGAACCGCATCATCGGCACCTATCCCGCTATCTACCCCGCGTTTGAGGACGTCGAGGGCGATATTCACCGCGCCGTTCTGGAGCGCGGAGTGAAGGTCACGGGCGCGACGGCGTATTTCGCCGACGGCGACGGCCGCGTGGGAGGCATTATCCTGCAGAAGGCCGTTGAGGTTCTGCCCGACGACGACCCGGAAACGCTTCAGCGCCGCGTCATGGAGGAGGCGGAATGGAAGCTGCTGAGTCAGGCGGTGACGCTGTATTGCAGCGGGCGGCTCTCCGTCCACGGCAACCGCGTCGTGATATCCGAGGAAAAAGCAAAAGTGTAAGTTTTATCGGCCGGAGGAAGCTCCGACCGATTTTTTATGGCTTTTTCGCCGCCCGCCATGGTGAAGAAGGGCGAGCGAACAGAAACATAATTGGAATTTTTTAAGCCAGAAGAGCAGCGCTTCCGGCGATTTTTGCCATTTTTGGATATCCTTTGCTTTTCTTCTGCTGAAAAAATAAATTTTCAGCGCTTTCAATATTCGTCAGGGAGTATCGCGCTGATTTTTCGTTTCATCTTGATAATTGCAATACGCCCCCTTGCGATGTTATAATCTGCGTGTAAAGAAATTTAACAGCAGGTATAGGCGGGGAAGTCATATGGGCCCCGCGTCTCTACCGGGCAGCCCTTGAATTGCCCGACTACCGAGTTGAGTATAGTCACACACAGCCTGAAACAGCTGTGTGAGCTTTGCTTTTCGGTAGAGAGGTTTGCTCTCTGCCGTTTTTTATTTTCATTTTCAGGAGGAAAGCGATATGCGCGTAATCAAGACCAAGGACCGCTCAAAGCTGATTCAGGCAGCCATGGGCAAAATCCCCTGCGACCTCACGATAGGCAACGTGCAGTTTCTGAATGTAATAACAGGTGAAATATATCCGGCCAGTGTAGACATACTGGCCGGATTTGTTGTTTTAGTGCGCGAAGAAGGGCAGGAGCCCGTCCTCCCCGCAAAGAAATACTACGACGGCTGCGGCAGATATCTCATCCCCGGCTTCATCGACACGCATGTACATGTGGAAAGCACCATGATGATCCCCGAAAATCTCTCCCGCGCCATCCTCCCATGGGGCACCACCACGATCTGCACAGACCCCCACGAGATAGGCAACGTTATGGGCGTTGAAGGCGTAGAGTTCATGCTTGACAACGCAAAAAAATCTAAGCTCCGCCAGTACGTTCTCGCCCCATCCTGCGTGCCGTCCGTCCCCGGCCTTGAAAACGCCGGCGCGGAGTTCGGCGCGGCCGAGATCGGCAGACTGCTCGACATGGATAATGTCGTCGGTATTGCCGAGATAATGGACTATGTCGGCGTCATCAACGACACCGAGCGTATGCACTCCATAATCGAGGAGGGCGTCAAGCGCGGAATGTTCCTGCAGGGGCATGCACCCTACTGCACCGGTAAGGAGCTCGCGGCATATCTGATCGGAGGCCCCGTATCCGACCACGAGAGCGTCTCCGAGGACGAGGTCCGCGCAAAGCTCAGAGCCGGTATGCACATCAACCTCCGCGCAAGCTCTCTTATAGACAGCCTGTCGTTCCTCGTCGACGGCTGTAAGGACATGCCGTGGCGCGATTTCGTATCCGTCTGCACCGACGATGTGCACGCAAAGGATCTGCTGACCGTCGGACATATCAACAAGGTCGTCGGCAAGGCGATCGCTGCCGGTCTCGACGGGAAAGAGGTCATAAAGCTTGCTACGCTGAACGCCGCACGTGAATACGGCTTTGCGGATCTCGGCGCGATCGCGCCGGGCTATATCGCCGATATCCAGCTTGTCGATGCGCTGGACGGCAGCCGCCCCAAGGCCGTATTCGTCGAAGGCGAGTTGGTCGCCGAGGACGGAAAGTATCTCGGCAGCGACAGCATGGGCGAGGCTTACGACCTTCCCAACACTGTCAATATCCCGCAGCTCAGCGGCTCCGACTCCTTCAGGCTGCGCGTACCCGAAGGGTACAGCGGCAGCACCGTGACCGTGAACGTTATGACTCCCGTCCCCGGCAGCCGCATACTGCGCCATGTGGTGCCCACCGAGCTTCCCGTGAAAGACGGTGCCGTGGATATCAGCGGCGACGCGTCGCTATGCTTTGTATGCTGTGCCAACCGCTACGGCCTCGGCAGCAAGACCATCGCCGTGTACAGGAATTTTGGCCTGCTCACCGGCGCGCTTGCCTCGACCATTTCTCACGACAGCCACAACCTCACCGTGTGCTACCGCAGCGCGGACGACGCGTGGCTGGCCGCGGAAACGCTCAGAAACTGCGGAGGCGGCGTGTGCGCGGCAAACAACGGCAGCGAAACGCACATTGAGCTTCCTGCGGCAGGGCTGATGAGTCAGAAGCCCTGCGCCGAGGTCGCGCAGGATATTGCGGAGGTTCAGAAGGCGGTCGACGTCATAAGCGGCGGCGCACTCACACTGCTCGCCAGTGCGATCATCGCTCTGCCTGTTCTTCCCAGCGTTGTTATCACAGATATGGGGCTTGTGGATGGAACTACCCAGTCCTTTGTCCCCGTATTTGCAGATATGTAAGCAGAAATCAAACCAGAAAGAGAAAAGGAGAAGATCATGGAGAGACTTTTCAAGCTCAGCCAGCGCGGTACCGATGTTAAAACAGAGGTTATTGCCGGCCTTACGACCTTTATGACCATGGCATACGTTTTGGCGGTACAGCCCGCGGCTATCTGCGGAGGCGATGCGGCGGTCGTTGATGTCAACGGCGTCGTCATCAGCAAATCTGCAATAATGATAAGCTGCGCCCTCGTTTCCGGCCTTATCACTATGCTCATGGCATTCTACACCAACCTTCCCTTCGCACTGTCCACCGGTATGGGCTCCAATTTCATCCTCGGCGCAATGATCCAGTCGCAGGCGATCAGCTTCGGTTCCGCGATGCTGATAACCCTCGTATCCGGCATCATTTTCGTCGCTCTTACCGTGTTCGGACTCCGTGATCTGATCGTCCGCGTCATTCCGAAAAACCTCAAGATCGCGATATCCGCTTCCATCGGCTTCTTCATTGCATATCTCGGCTTCAAAAACTCCGGCATCGGCAGCTTCGCCAATGGCATTGCGCTCGGCGACATCACCGACCCCGCGGTTCTCCTCTCCATCGGCGGCCTACTCCTCATGATCGTTCTCAACGCTCTCAACGTCAAGGGCGCGATACTCATCAGCATCCTCGCTATCACTCTCATCGGCATCCCCTGCGGCGTGACCCACATCTCCGGCGTCGCCGCCGTCCCCGATTTCTCCGATCTCAGCAACGTCATGCTCAATTTTGACCTCAGCAACGTGTTCACCGCAAGCGGTCTTATCCTTGTTTTCGTCTGCTTCTTCGGCGACTTCTTCTCCACCCTCGGCACCGTTCTGGCCGTCGCGGGCCGCGCAAACATGCTTGACGAAAACGGCAACCTCCCCGGCATTGAGCGCCCCTTCCTCGTTGATGCCATAGGCACTTGTGTCGGCGCTCTCACCGGCAACACCACCGTCACCACCTATGTTGAGTCTACCTCCGGCGTCGAAGCCGGCGGCCGCAGCGGTCTGACCTCCCTTGTCACGGGCGTCATGTTCCTCCTTACCGTGTTTCTCGCTCCCCTGTTCGTCGCCATCCCCTACTGCGCGACCGGCCCCGCGCTCATATACGTCGGCTTCCTCATGCTCAAGGGCTTTGTAGATATCGACTTCTCCAGCTTCGACGAGTGCATAGCTCCCTGCGTCATGCTCATGTTCACCGCCTTCACCGGCAGCATAACGAACGGTCTCGGCGCGGGCATAATCGTCCACGTCCTTGTCAAGCTCGTCAAGGGCCGCGCCAAAGACGTCCACCCCATCATGTATGTGCTCTGCGCCCTCATGGTGCTGTACTTCATCGTCGGCTGAATGACGCGTTCCCGGCCACGCCCTTTTGGACAAGGCCGGGAACGGCTTTTTGCTCCGGCATAAAAATTTTCCGCACGTTTCCGTCAATTTTGTACGTCCGCTCAATATACATTGCAGATGAATAATATTCGCGTTGCAGCTTGCACATAACTATTTTGTTTATGCATGCATAGCATTACATTTATTCATGGATGACCCTCTTGACAAATGAGAAACACGGTCGTACAATCATGCCATTCTTGAAAGAAGGAGCGAGCAGCACATGTTTAACGTCCGTTTTGACAGCATGATGATGGGTATGATGCGCATGATGAGCATGTGCATGATGATGTGCGCCAAAAATTGCTCGCTTGCTTCATAAACCTGTCGATCCGATGCGGAGAATGTATTCACAACAGGCCTGAAAGCAACGAGCTTTCGGGTCTGTTTTATTTTTGGAGTGTTGATATGATAGAACTGAAGAATCTCAGCAAGGTCTATAAAACATCGGAGAAAGAGATTGTCGCGCTTGACGGCATAAACCTCACAATTCAGGACGGCGAGATATTCGGCATCATCGGTCTCAGCGGCGCAGGAAAGAGCACCTTGGTGCGCTGCATAAACCTCCTCGAACGCCCGACCGGCGGCGAGGTGATAATCGACGGCAAGAGCCTCACGGAGCTGCCCCGCAGGGAGCTTCTGAAGCTCCGCCAGCAGATCGGCATGATATTCCAAGGCTTCAACCTTCTGGAGCAGCGCAATGTTATAAAGAACATCTGCTTCCCGCTGGAGCTTGCGGGAGTCAAGAAGGAGGACGCGCAGGCGCGCGCTCTGGAGCTTCTGAAGCTGGTCGGACTTGAGGACAGGGCGTCCTCCTATCCGTCCCAGCTCTCCGGCGGACAGAAGCAGCGCGTGGCAATCGCGAGAGCGCTCGCGACGAAGCCGAAATACCTCCTCTGCGACGAGGCGACCTCCGCGCTTGACCCGAACACCACCCGCCAGATACTCGACCTGCTGAAGGAGATAAACGAGAAGCTCGGCGTCACGATAGTCGTCATCACCCACGAGATGCGTGTCATCGACAGGATATGCGACAGCGTCGCGGTCATAGATTCCAGCCATATCGCCGAGGTCGGCAAGGTCAGTGCGGTGTTCTCGAACCCGCAGTCGCAGATCGCGCGCGATCTGATAGTCCCGAAGGACAGCACCGTCATCAGCACTGCCGGCGGCCGCCGCATAAGGCTCATCTTTGACGGCAAGGACAAGACCAACGACCCGCTGATCTCCCGAATGGTTCTGGAGTGCGGCGCACCGGTCAACATCCTGTTCGCGGATACAAGGATTTTTGAAGGCGTCCTTCATGGACACATGGTCATAGAGCTTCCGAACGACAAGAGGGAAGCGGACAAAATAATCACATGGCTGTCCGGCAGCAGTGTGAACTGGAAGGAGGAGATATAAGCGATGTTTTCTGAAATGTTTTATAAGCTGTGGAACAATGGTCTCATACAGCTTGGAATATGGGAAACCGTATATATGACCCTCATCTCCTCCGCGTTTGCCTATCTGATAGGTCTGCCCCTCGGCGTGATACTGAACGTCACCGATAAGAAGGGCATCGCCCCGCACCCGAAGCTCAACAGCGTACTCGGCTTCGTGGTCAACTTCTTCCGCAGCATTCCGTTCATCATCCTGATGGTCGCGATGCTTCCGGTAGCAAAATTCCTTGTCGGCACGATGATCGGCAACAAGGCCGTTATCGTGATGCTGATAGTCGCCGCCGCGCCGTACGTCGCGCGCATGGTGGAAAGCTCTCTCAACGAGGTGAACGTCGGCGTTATCGAAGCGGCGCAGTCGATGGGTGCGAGCAACTTTGAGATAATCTGCAAGGTGCTTGTACCGGAGGCAAAGCCCGCGCTTATAACCGGCGCCGCCATCTCCGTCGTCACCATCCTGGGCTACTCCGCCATGGCCGCCACGATCGGCGGCACCGGCCTCGGCCAGATCGCAATAATCTACGGCCATCAGCGCAGCAACGACGATATAACGTGGATCTGCGTGTTTCTGATATGGATCATCGTTCAGGTGATTCAGGAGCTTGGCCGGTATATAGCAGTCAAGACCGACAAGAGAATCAACAAGTAATCCATCATTTTTATATAAATAAGGCACTTGGCCGAAATATTTTCTGAAAAGGAGAAAAACAAAATGAAGAAGACTCTTACCATCATCCTCGCACTCGTACTCGCACTCGGCGTTCTCGCCGGATGCGGCAGCAGCGCAAACACCCCCTCCGCCTCTGAGGCACCCGCAACCGAGGCTCCCGCAGACGCGTCCGAAGCTCCCGCTGCCCTGACCCCGCTGGTCGTCGGCGCAAGCTCCACCCCCCACGCCGAGATCCTTGAGTCCGTCAAGGACGTTCTTGCTGCCGAGGGCTACGACCTTCAGGTCGTCGTTTACGATGATTACGTCCTGCCCAACACCGCTCTTGCAGACGGCGAGCTTGACGCAAACTACTTCCAGCACACCCCCTACCTTAACAGCTTCAACGCTTCCAACGGCACTGACCTCGTCTCCGCTGCAAAGATCCACTATGAGCCGTTCGGCATCTACGGCAACGGCGTGAGCGATCTCTCCGAGCTTCAGCCCGGCGCAACCATCATCATCCCCGCTGACGACTCCAACGAGACCCGCGCACTTCTCCTCCTCCAGCAGGAAGGCCTCATAAAGCTCCCCGATGACGCAAGCGCCGAGAAGGGCGTCAACCACCTCGACATCGTTGACGACGGCGGCTACAATATCACTCCCGTTCAGGCCGATACCGTTCCCTCCGTCCTCGCCAACAGCGACGCCGGCACCATCGCAGTCATCAACGGCAACTACGCGCTTCAGGCCGGCCTGAAGGTCGCTGACGCTCTCGCAATCGAGGACGCTTCCGGCGACGCGGCTCAGACCTACGCGAACATCATCGCCGTCCGCGCGGGCGACGAGACCAGCGAAAAGACCCTTGCTCTCGTCAAGGCTCTCCAGTCCGACGCTGTCAAGACCTTCATCGCCGACAGCTACAACGGCGCGGTCGTCGCAATATTCTAAGCTTCCGAAATACATCTATCCTCTTTCGATAAATGCACCCCGTCTTTTACAAGTGTGCTCATAAGACAGTAATTCTAAAAATTACGATTATGGCATCTGTCAGGCGGGA
>URPD01000007.1 GCA_900549645.1 uncultured Eubacteriales bacterium | reverse complement strand
CTGCTTGAACAATTTGCGCTAAAAATATTTGTCTAACTTTTCGGGGTCACTTCATCATTGCGGAGTCGGGGATTTTTTTATCTGTCGGAGATTTATTCGTTTTTCGCGGTGGCGCAGAGCCAGCCGCGGCTATTCGTATGGAGCCGGATGCCGGAAAAGCCCGCGCGCTCCAGCGTGTCCCTCAGCTGTTCGCCGCTATAAACGGTCATCCCGCTGACGACCTTTTCCCAGTTCTCGCCGCACCCGTCTCCGCCGCACTCGTTGCAGATCATAAACACGCCGTCGCGGCGCAGTACACGGCGCACCTCGCGGTACGCCGCCTCCTTGTCGGGGAAGGCGTGGAAGCCGTTGAGCGAGAGCACGGCGTCGAAGCTGGCGTCGTCAAACGGCAGCGCGCCGACGTCGCCCTGCCGGAACGTGATGTTTTCCAGCCCCATGCGCTCCGCCTTCTCGCGCGCCTGCGCCATCATGTCGGGCGAGTAGTCAAGGCAGGTGACGTCCGCATCGGGGAGCGTCTGATACAGCGGCATCGTGAGTATGCCCGTGCCCACCGGCACCTCCAGCAGCCGCCCCGCGAAATTCTCCGGTATACCGGCCATCGCCGCGTCCTGATATTTCTCGCAGTCGGCCTTATTCATCGCCCACACGAGGCGGCACACGGCCTTCCCCGGCAGTGTGGAGCAGGTCATCATACCGTCATAAAAATTGTTGCTTCCGGTCATGCGGTAGGCACTGCGTATGGCGTCTTTTCTGTCCATCTGAAATTCTCCCTCTTTCACGGTGCGCGGTTAGTTTTCTCTAACCGCGCATTCGTTTAAAAACCGCGCGGCGCTCCGCCCGGTTTTTACGCTTATTTTTTTCGCTGTTATTGCTAGTATCGGTTAACAAGGGCAGACACGCCTGACAGCGCGTCTTTCCGTCTCGTCAGAAGAAGCTTGCACCGTTCCGCTTCCGCCTCGCGGCAAAAGCTGCACTCTGCAATCTCCTTCTTCCTTCTCAAATCAAACCCACTTCGTTGGGCTTTGATTTGAATTATAGAAGGGCGGCAGCCCGTCTGCGTCTCAAAAAGCAAAAATCACTCGAAAATCCATCACTGTCAGGTGCAAAGCAGTTTTGACGGAGCAGAAATGTGGTCAGACAATGAAAAGGCCGCAGAGAATACTCTCCGTATTGTCAAGGACTTTGAAGCAGTATGGGCGCGTTTCTGCCCGCCAAAACCGTATCTGCCCTTGTCAACCGATACTATTATTATAGTAACATGGCTTTCCGATGTCAATCCGCACACGGCCAGATGCCGCAGGCATACAGGCCGAGTATCAGCAGATGCGTGGGATAGAAGCCGTAGAACAGCCACTTCAGTCCCGGCCCGCGGCGGCCGTTATACAGCAGCATCGGTATCGCGGCGGCTGCCGCGAACGCGCACATCGCCCAGCTTCCAAGCTCAAACGCATACTGCCACAGGCACCACAGCCACAGCGCCGCGATCTGGATTGCTCTTTTCTGCCGGCATATGTACAGCAGGAAGATCAGCGCCGCGCCGCCGAAGCCATAGTCAGAGTTCGGCAAAACGGCGATAGCGTAGAGCAGTGTGACGGCGGCGAATGCGTACCACTTCCCGGCCCGCACACTGCGCGAGGCATAGAGCATTGAGAACGCAAGCCCCGCGGCCAGCGTGAAGAATACGTTCAGCCCGGTTAAAACGCTCTCGCCGGGGTAAAACGCCATCGCAAACGGCAGCTGTGAGATCGCCGCAAATATCAGCATCCGCGCTAGGTAGCGCCGCCGGTCGTGCGTGTGCTCAAGGCCGTTGACGATGAGGAAGCAGTACAGCGGGAACGCGATGCGCCCTATGCAGCGCAGTAGGAAATAATGCGGCGGATCCAGCACATAGGCGCAGTGGTCTATGAGCATGGCAAGCATCGCCGCAAGCTTTATCGCAAAGACGCTCATGCAATCACCCTGCGATATGGATGACCCCGAAGGTGAGCGCCGTCATTATCCCGGCCGCGATAAGTACGCCGAGCAGGATACTCGGCACGGCCTTACGCATCCGCATATCCAGCAGCGCCGCGACCAGCGCCCCAGTCCACGCGCCCGTGCCGGGCAGCGGGATGGCGACAAAGATCAGCAGCCCCAAGGGGCCGTACTTCTGCACCGATTCGCCCTTGAGATGCGCTTTGGTCTCAAGCTTTGCGACAAAGCCGTCGAGCTTCGGCATATGCCGCCGCATCCACGCGAAAATCTGCCTGATGAACAGGATTATGAACGGCACCGGCAGCATATTGCCGAGCACCGCCGCCGTCAGCGCCAACGGGTAATCCAGCCCCAGCGCGATGCCGTACGGCAGGCCGAGACGCAGTTCCACGACGGGGAGCATGGAAATGAAAAAGGTCGAGATAAACTTCCCGGCTATCGTGCCGGTGAACCATTCAAGCATGGGTCAGTCCTCCTTTGCCCGGAACGCGAAGAAGCGTTGGCCAAGGTAATTGAGCGCGGTGTAGAGGCACAGACCCGCCAGCATCGCGGCGTTGGTCTGAAGCTTCTCGTCGAAGCCCGCGAGCAGCCGCAGAGCCAGCGGCTTTGCGATGCCGTAGGCCAACAGCCAGCACACCGCCACGTTCAGCGCGAAACGGAGAACCTGCCGCCACGAGCGCTCGGTGTTTTTGAAGGTATAATACTTATTGAGAAAATAGCTGACTACGCCGCCGACGATGTAGTTCGCCGCGGAGCTTAGCCAGTAGGAGCAGCCGGCCAGATTATACAGCAGGAACATTATTCCCGCGCCGACCAGCGTGTTCACCACGCCCACCAGCAGGAAGCGAAGCATACTTGGGTCAAAGAATTTTTTCATGTGTAAGTCCTTTATATGGCCTTGCGGCCGTCCGGTCTCAGCTGGAAATGGATACGGTCATTGTGCGGTAGGCGTCAGAATACCATGTCTGATAGTTCCATGTGCCCCAGAGATTGCGGTCGAACCAGCCCGTGAGCATCCAGTCCATGTTCGCCTTGATATATTCGTAATCCTCCGCGCTCTCTATCTGGAAGCACACCGAGCCGCCGTATGAGCAGTAGGCGCTCAGAAGCGCGTCAAAGCGCGAGGCGATGTCCTCACCGGCGTAAATGAACGTCCCGTCGAGCACATGCGCGCTCTGCGACATGTCCGCGCCCTCCGGCACATTCACGAGGTCAAGCCCCTCGTCCGGTTCAAACTGGCTCCTGACCCAGCCGGACGCGATGTTCACCGCTCCCCGGCTCACCGGCTGCCACTGCCCGCTCTGGCTAACGTCCGCTGTCACGTCCACGTCGTACCAGTTGTCGCCGAGGCGAACGGTGCACCATGTATGCCCGTCGTCACGCCCGATGTACGCGCCGGAGACGCACTGGCAGTCCATGCCCATCTCGTCCAGCGCCCATTTCATGGCCTTGCTGAACCCGTCGCACTTCGCGCTGTGCCCGGAGAACACTCCGTACGGCGAGAACGCGTGTGTGCCGCCGCGGTCATAGACGCAGTTTGCGATGATGTAGTCATATACGTACAGCTCGCGGTTGATATCGCTCATGCCCTCAGTCTCGTACGCGAGCTGTTCGGCGAGCGCCTGACACTCGGCGCGCGCAGGCTCGTACTCCTCCGCGGACATGACGTAGCTGAGCTTCAGCCGTGTGACCTTGCCTGAGCCGTCGTGCTCCCAGCGCTTCGAGAACAGATCGGTCTGGATAAGCTCAGTGCAGTCAAGCGCCATGAGATTGCATATGGATATCAGCTCGCGCTCCGTGAGCTTATTAGGCAGCACGGCCTCGCTCTCGAAATTCATCGCCGCGCGGTATATTGCGAGCACATCCTCCAGAAGCCGGTCGTCCAGCTGATTGAGGTATCCGCGCCGGTCAAAGCGCCATATCTCCTGCGCGGCAAGCTCCCGCACGTTCCCGTCCGCTGTGGACGGCGAAGCCGACGGCACGATGCGGCTCAGAAGCTCCGACGCGGACGGCAGACTCAGCTCCGGCAGGTCTTCCCTCTTCAGCCCGACGCGCCCCACGATGAACGCGCAGACCAGCGCCGCGCACAGCAGCAGCACGAAAACCGACCGCACAGCGAACGCCGTATAGCCGCGCTCGCGCTTCGGCTTGTCCGCAGTCTTGGGCTTGGCAGGCTGCGCGGCGGGAACCGGCGCGGGGCGAGGGGCGACTATCTCAACGGTCATCAGCAGCTTCACGATAAGCTCCGCTCCGCCGCTTTTCAGCCTTATCCCATCAAGCTCCAGCACGTCCCCATCCTGAAGTCCCTGCGGCAGCTTCAGCCGCAGTGGCTCCTCGCGCCCCGGCAGGCGGATGCGCCGCCGCGCGCCGTTACGCGCCTCGTCCGGCGTCAGCCTCAGCAGGCAGCGCACCGTGCGCCTGCGCGGTGCGGGCGCGCGCCCGCAGTTCGGGCAGGTGGAGAAATCATGTTCAGTTTTAAAGCCGCAGCTTGGACAAACCATGCTCCACCTCTTTTTCCATAATAACACAATTGTATATTATATTATATCCGGCATTTTACGTCAAGGCGCGGGGATAAATATAAAGAAAAGTTAAAAAAGATAAGCGGAAAACAAGCCGGAATTACACATTCCGGCGCGAAATTGGGAAGAAACTGGCTCCGCGGCTTGAAATTTTCCGCAGGGTGAGTTATACTGTTTAAGTTAAAATGGGTTTTTAATGCGCCCACATTGCAGCGCGAAGGCGCGGATCGGGTGCAGCGCGGACAGGCGGAGCACCGGTTTCCGCCGCGTCCGGTAAGTATTGGTTGAAAGGTCAGAAAACATGAGCAAAAGCACCGCACAATACGGCAACGAAAGCATAGTCGCCCTCAAGGGCGCGGACAGAGTCCGCAAGCGTCCCGGCGTCATCTTCGGCTCGGACGGGATAGACGGCTGTGAGCACGCCGCCTTTGAGATCCTCTCCAACGCCATTGACGAGGCTCGCGAGGGTAACGGCAGCCTCATAACGCTGACATATTATGAGGACAAGTCCATTGAGGTCGAGGACTCCGGCCGCGGCTGTCCCGTGGACTGGAACCCGATCGAGAAGCGCTATAACTGGGAGCTGGTTTTCTGCGAGCTGTACGCCGGCGGCAAATACAAAAACTCCGACGGCGGCGACTATGAATATTCCCTCGGCCTCAACGGTCTGGGAACCTGCGCCACGCAGTATTCGTCGGAATACATGGACGTGACCGTCTGGCGCGACGGGAACAAATATCAGCTGCACTTCAAGAAGGGCAAGGTCTGCGGCAAGAAGGGGCAGGAGCTTATCACAGAGCCTGCCGACCGGAAGAAGACCGGTACGCTCATCCGCTGGCGGCCGGATATCGAGGTGTTCACGGATATCGACATTCCGGAGGAGCACTTTGCGAACATGCTGCACCGGCAGGCCGTCGTCAACGCAGGAGTCACCTTCCGGCTGAGGATACAGAAAAACGGCAAGTTCGAGACGCGCGATTTTCTCTACGAAAACGGCATCAAGGACTATGTCGCGGAGCTTGCGGGCGAGAACCCGCTGACCCAGCCGGAGTTCATCTCCGCCGAGCGCAAAGGCCGTGACCGCGAGGACAAGCCCGAATACAAGGTCAAGCTTTCCGCCGCCTTCTGCTTCTCGAACCGCGTGACCGCGCTGGAGTATTACCACAACTCCTCATGGCTCGAAAACGGCGGCGCGCCCGACAAGGCCGTCCGCACAGCGTTCACCTACGCGATAGACGCGTACATCAAAAAGCAGGGCAAGTACCAGAAAAACGAGAGCGCGATAAAGTTTCAGGACGTGCAGGACTGCCTCGTCCTCGTCACGAACTGCTTCTCGACGCAGACCTCCTACGAGAACCAGACAAAGAAGGCCATCAACAACAAATTCATCCAGACTGCAATGACTGAATTTTTCAAAGAGCGGCTGGAGATATACTTCATCGAGAACAAGCCAGAGGCCGACCGCGTGGCGGAGCAGGTGCTGATAAACAAGCGCAGCCGCGAGACGGCGGAGCGCGCGCGCATCGGCATGAAGAAAAAGCTTTCCGGCAACATCGACATCGCAAACCGCGTACAGAAATTTGTCGACTGCCGCAGCCGCGAGCCGGAACGCCGCGAGATATACATCGTCGAGGGCGACTCCGCACTCGGCGCCTGCAAGCTCTCGCGCGACGCGGAATTCCAGGGCATCATGCCAGTCCGCGGCAAAATACTCAACTGCCTCAAGGCCGACTACGTCCGCATCTTCAAGAGCGACGTCATAACCGATCTTATGAAAGTGCTCGGCTGTGGGGTCGAGGTCAAGGACAAGCACACCAAGGAGCTTTCAAGCTTCGATATAAATACTCTCCGCTGGAGCAAGGTCATCATCTGCACCGACGCCGACGTCGACGGCTTCCAGATACGCACCCTCATTCTCACTATGCTATACCGCCTCGTGCCGACGCTTATCCGCGAGGGCTACGTGTACATCGCGGAGTCGCCGCTGTACGAAATTGAGAGCAAGGGCAAGACCTACTTTGCCTATTCCGACCGCGAGAAGGCCGAGATAATCGATTCGCTCAACGGCGCGAAGGCCAGCATCAGCCGCAGTAAAGGTCTCGGTGAGAACGATCCGGACATGATGTGGATGACGACGATGAACCCGGAGACGCGGCGTCTCATCCGCGTGATGCCTGAGGACGCGGAGCTGATGGCGAAGAGCTTCGACCTGCTGCTTGGCGACGATCTCGCCGGGCGCAAGGAGCACATCGCCCTTGAGGGGCACAAGTACCTCGATATGGCCGATCTGTCATAAATAGAACTTAGAGATACAGGAGAAAACTATGAATTCAGGAAATTCGTTTGAATACGGCAGAAAGCTTGCTATCCGCCTTGTCATCGCGGCGAGCGTGTGCTGTGTGATAAGCCTGCTGTGCCCCGAAGGCTCGTACTATCAGTTCGGCTTCGTGGCGCTGACGGCGGCGATATTCGTCGGCACGATAATCTGCGTCTACCAGTTCTGCCGCTGCCCCTACTGCGGCAAGCACATCATGCTCGGCGTGCTCGCCGTCAAGGACTGCCCGCGCTGCCACAGGAATCTGGCAACTGGCAAGAAGATCAAGAAGAGAAGATAATCCGCTATGGCTAAGAAAAAGGAACAGGAACCGAAAAAATTCAATAATCCGAACGTCGTCGGCCTGCGCGCAGAGGTACTGGAGCAGCCCATAACCGAAACGCTGGAGACGAACTTCATGCCCTACGCGATGAGCGTTATCATGTCGCGCGCAATACCGGAGATAGACGGCTTCAAGCCCTCGCACCGGAAGCTGCTGTACACGATGTACAAAATGGGGCTGCTGACCGGCGCGCGCACGAAGAGCGCGAACATCGTCGGCCAGACCATGCGTCTCAACCCGCACGGCGACGCCGCGATATACGACACTATGGTGCGTCTCTCGACGGGCTATCAGGCGCTGCTGACCCCGTTTGTGGAGTCCAAGGGCAACTTCGGCAAGGTCTATTCCCGCGACATGTCCTACGCCGCTTCGCGTTACACCGAGGCCAAGCTCGCGCCGATCTGCGCAGAGATATTCCGCGATATCGACCGCAGTACCGTCGACTTTGTGGATAACTACGACGGCAGTATGCAGGAGCCGAGTCTGCTGCCCACGGCGTTCCCGAACGTGCTCGTCTCGGCAAACCTCGGCATCGCGGTCGGTATGGCAAGTCAGGTCTGCGGCTTCAACCTCAACGAGGTCTGCGAGACGACGATAGCGTGGCTGCGTGACCCGGAGCACGACATTATCTCCACTATGCCCGCGCCCGACTTCCCCACCGGCGGCGAGATCGTCTACGACCGCGCCGACATGGAGAACATCTACAAGACCGGCCGCGGCAGCGTGAAGGTGCGCGCAAAGTGGCGGCACCTGCCGAAGGAAAACATCATCGAGGTATACGAGATACCCTATACGACGACGACCGAGGCCATAATCGACAAGGCGGCGGAGCTTATCAAGGCCGGCAAGATACGCGAGATAAACGACATGCGCGACGAAACCGACCTCGGCGGCCTGAAAATCGCCATTGAGCTAAAGCGCGGCGTCGACCCCGAAAAGCTGATGCAGAAGCTCTTCCGGCTCACAACGCTTCAGGACAGCTTCTCCTGCAACTTCAACATCCTCGTCGGCGGCAGCCCGCGCGTGATGGGCGTTGCGGAAATTCTTGAGGAGTGGTCGGCTTGGCGCACGGAATGTGTCCGCCGCCGCGTGTACCACGAGCTTGAGAAGAAAAAAGAGAAGCTGCACCTTCTGCAAGGTCTTGAGCGTATCCTGCTCGATATCGACCGGGCGATAGAGATCATCCGCGGCACGGAGCTTGAGGCTGAGGTCGTGCCGAACCTGATGGTCGGCTTCGGGATAGACCAGGTTCAGGCGGAGTACGTCGCGGAGATAAAGCTCCGCAACATCAACCGCGAATATATCCTGCGCCGCACGGCGGAGACTGAAGAGCTTGAAAAGGATATCGCCGACCTTGAGGACGTGCTGCAAAGCCGCCGCCGGGTCAAGAACATCATCATCGACGAGCTGAAGGCGATAAACAAGAAGTACCCCGTCCCGCGCAGAAGCAGCATCGTCTACGCAAGCGAGCTGGAGGGCGACGATGAGGAGGAGCAGGTCGAGGACTACCCCGTGACGCTGTTCCTGTCCCGCGAGGGCTACTTCAAGAAGATAACCCCGCAGTCGCTCCGAATGAGCGGCGAGCAGAAATACAAGGACGGCGACTCTCTGCGCATAAGCCTTGAGTCCTCCAACCGCTGCGACCTGCTGATTTTCACCGACAAGCAGCAGATATACAAGCTGCGCCTTGCCGACATGGAGGAGACGAAGGCTTCCGCGCTCGGCGTGTACCTGCCGTCTAGGCTCCAGATGGACGACGGCGAGAACGTCCTGACCATGGTTGCGCCCGGAGACTACAAGCGCCAGCTTCTGCTGGTGTTCGAAAACGGCAAGGCCGCGCGCCTTGAGTGCTCCGCGTACGAGACCAAGACCAACCGCAAGAAGCTCGTCAACGCGTATTCCGACAAAAGCCCGCTCGCCGCGGTCATCCCGCTTGCCGGGGAGACGGACATCGCCTGCTATTCGAGCGACGACCGCGCCCTTGTTTTCAACACTTCCCTTCTCCAGACCAAGACCAGCCGCACCACTCAGGGCGTCGGCGTGATGAGCCTCAAGGCAAAGCGCGCGCTTGTCCGCGCCGTGCCCGTCAGCGAGACCCAGATAAAGAATATCAGCAGATACCGTGTGCGCTCCCTTCCCGCCGCCGGGGCTATTCTCAAGCCCGAAGACCGAGAAGAGCAGCAGCTTTCAATGATTGAGGATTGATGCAGCTATGGCAACTATAAGCAGCTTAACGCAGAACGCGGTGTTCAAGCGTGTCATCAAGTATTTGGTAATTTTCATCGGCTCCGCCATATACGCGGTGGGCTTCCAGTTTTTCATGTACCCGAACAACATCGTATCCGGCGGCGTGACCGGCATTTCGATGATCATCAACCACTTCACCGGCTTCCCCGTCGGTATGATGTCCATCATTATGAACGTGCCGCTGTTTCTCATCGCGTGGAAACACTTCGGCCTGCCGTTTCTCATCGGCTCCCTCGCGGGGACGGTGTTCTCCTCGGCGTTTGTCGATATCTTCGCCATGACCGGCATATCCCTGACGAACGACCCGATGCTCGCCAGCATCATCGGCGGCGTGATAAAGGGCTTCGGCTACGGACTTATCTTCTTCGTCGGCGCAACGACCGGCGGCGTAGATATCGTCGCAAAGTTTTTGCGGCAGAAGAACCCGCATATAAACTTCGGCACCATCATTCTCATCATCGACGTGTCCGTCGTCACCGCCTACGCGCTGGTGCTCGACAAATATGAGAGCGCGATGTACTCGCTCATCGCCATGTTCGTCGTCACCAAGGTCGTCGACCTCGTGCTCTACGGTATCGACAACTCCAGCATCTGCTACATCATCAGCGAAAACAGCGCCGAGCTTATCAAGCAGATAACCACCGGGCACATCCACCGCGGCGTCACCATTCTTGAGGGCGAGGGCGCGTATTCTCACCGCAAGAAGGATGTCATCATGTGCGTCATCAAGCGCACGCAGATCGCCGAGATACGCCGCACCGTCAAGAATATCGACGAGAAGGCATTCTTCATCGTTACCGACGCGAAGAACGTTTTCGGCAACGGCTTTGAAAGCATAAACGAGGTAAAATGATGAAAAGACGTCTCACCGCCATAATCCTTGCCGCCGCACTCGCCTTTGCGCTGTGCGGCTGCGGAAGCGCGTTTGAAAAGGAATATGAGGTGGTGAGCGACTATGTGCCCACGGCGCAGGCAAACCCGTACACCGGGGATAAGGTGACGGTGCGCAGCTTCGGCTCGCTCAAGCAGGCCATCTCCGAATTCGTCCTCCGCGGCGAGACCGCCGGCAAGATCGTCTTTGACGCGGCCTACGACGGAGACGCTACCGAGGATCTGGCGAGCGCCTGCTGGCAGATACGCACGCAGAACGCCCTATGCGCATACTGCGTGGAGAATATGGCCTATGAGCTGAACAAGATCGTCACATATTATGAGGCGACCGTGTATATAACCTACGCCGAGAGCCGCGCCGCCGTATCGGATATCGTCTCTCTGCCGTATTCAAGCGGCATCACGGACATCATACGCGCGGCCTTCGCGGGCTTTGAAGAGAGGCTTGTGCTGCTCATAAACGCCAGCTCCTATACGGAGGACGGCATGGCGGAGCTTGTCCGCTCGGTGTACACCTCCTATCCGCTGAGCCTGCCGAAAAAGCCGGACGTCTCGGTGAACCTCTACACCGGCACCGGTATGCAGCGCCTGTATGAGATAACGCTGGATTACGGCGTCGACGAGGAGGAGCAGGAGTCGTTTTTGAACAGCGTCGGCAAGCTCGGTTCCCTGTTTGACGCGCAGACGCGCCGGCTGGACGAGCCGCACCGCGCTCTCGCCGCCTGCGAATACCTCACGGCGAACTGCCATTACGACGCGCGCGGCTACGATTCCGCGTACTCTGCCCTGCGCTACGGCTATGCGGGCAGCGAGGGTATCGCCCTTGCGTATACGGAGCTGTGCCGCCAGCTTGGGATAGACTGCACCGTGGTGTACGGGCAGCTTGACTGGGCGGATCACTGCTGGAACGTCATAAGGCTTGACGGCGACTATTATCATGTGGACGTCACGGCCTGCATTGACGGCGGCATAGAGGCCGGCTTCCTGAAAAACGACGAGGCAATGTGGGGCAGCTACCGCTGGAACGCCTCCGATCTGAAGCCCTGCGGCGGTTCTCTCAGTTACAGCGATTTAAGATGAAAAAAGGGCTTGACAAATCAGCAATTTGTGGTAAGATAATGACCGTTGCTGATGCGGCTTTAGCTCATCCGGTAGAGCGCCACCTTGCCAAGGTGGAGGTAGCGAGTTCGAGCCTCGTAAGCCGCTCCACAAAAACCTATTGCTCCGGCAATAGGTTTTTTTAATAGCAGCTTCATGTAGTTTTTGTTTAATAGTATATCCGCGGGTATGATGGAATTGGCAGACATGCGAGATTTAGGTTCTCGTGCCGAGAGGCGTGCAGGTTCGACCCCTGTTACCCGCACCATAACTGAACCGACAGTTGATACAATTATCGACTGTCGGTTCGTTATTTTTATGCGGGAAACCGCCGTCATACCAAGACTTTTTCATTTGGAAATGCACCCATTCATCTACTGACCTCTAAAGCGGGAAATTCATTGCTATCGTTGGACTTTTGACTACAGGAAACAGTTCATTTTGCGTTGTAAAGAACCCGGTATCGTTGGATTATTCTGTCCGTAGGTGCATATCAAAACATAGAGAGCAAGAGAATACACTTGCCGCACTGTACCGACTGCCCAAAGCCTTTCGTCTGGAGAATTCGGCTTGTACCAAATCCCATTCCTCCGGGTCGATGATGGCAGGGTGGCTGTTCTCAACATAGTACTGTGGAACTTCACCCTCATTGACCTTCATCTTTTTCTGTAGAAAGTCCACCGTGAATTTCTTCTGCAGCCGGGCATCACCACGGTATTTCTCGTTTTGCAGGATGCTCTCAATGGTGGAGGACTGCCATTTTGCTTTGCCTGCCGGAGTGGGAATTCCCTCCGAAGTGAGTATCTTTCCAATAGCGTGTGCTGTTTTTCCTTGCATGAACAGCTTGTATATCCGCCTCACCAACTCAGCCTCCTCCGGCACGATCTCCGGCAGACCGTCCGCGCCCTTGCGGTATCCAAGAAAATGACGGTACGGCATGGTCAAGCTGATCGGTAAGAAGGAAATCGGTGAAGGCATCAACAAGGTTATTGCCAAGCTGGCTGAAGCCAATGGCCTGCGTGGTGTCATTGACAAGGTTTCTTTCAATGACCCCGACAAGCTGGGCAAGGGCGAGGAAATGGTTGAAAAGCTGAGCAAGCTGATTGAGATTTTCCGCCGTCCTGAACTGGACTTCTCCAAGAATCAGGCTGAAGGCGATGATCTAATCGGTGATGCTTACGAATACCTGATGCGCAAATTTGCCACTGAAAGGTGACCTTTGGCGACAATGTCTTTGTCGCACCGGACTGTGGCTTCCATACAGCGGGGCACCCCATCGATTATGAGCGCCGCAATCAGGGCTTGGAATATGCATATCCTATAACTGTTGGAGATAATGTCTGGATCGGTGCAGGCGTACAAGTGATGCCAGGAGTAAACATTGGAAGCAATGTGGTAATTGGCGGCGGCAGCGTTGTTGTGAAAGATATCCCGAGCAACTCCGTAGCTGTCGGTAATCCGTGCAAAGTTATCCGTCCCATTACAGAGGATGATAAAAAAACTTACTGGGATCGGTAGCTTCTGACTGATCGGGTAGTTGAACAGCGAGGAAAACATGATTATCCGTCACGCTATTAAGCAGGGAAGCCGCATGATGAACGCCTTTGAGCACAATGAAAATCATAAGATCCAACTTCTATTTCGACAAGGTTTTGCGTAGAGACGCGTAGAGACGCGCCTCTCTGCGGATTGACAAGCGAGCCTTTACTATGGTACAATATAGTTCCAAAATTTGTGTGGATTTTTCTGGAACATCGCATCCATTTTTCGCCACGCGCCCTTGCTGGGTGTGTGGCTTTTTTCATGGGAGGACAGACGAATGAATGTGCTTTATCAGCTGATCGGCTTTGGTGCATTAATTACTATGGGACTCAGCTACTGGCAGAAGGACAAGCGCATGATCTTGCTGTGGCAGGTAGTCGCCAATTTAATTTTTGCCATCCATTATGAACTACTTCACGCCCAGTCTGGTGCAGTATGTAGCTTTTTTCAAATTATCGTGTTGATACTTTTCCTATTACAGGAGCGGTTTCGTTGGAACAAGGTCGCCACGGCGATGCCTATCGCAGCGGTGTTCCTGCTGATTGCTGTGTTAACCTACGAAACGCCAGTGACGCTGCTACCTATTTTGGCATCGTTGGTGGCCCTGCTGCCCTTCTTCCAGTCCAACAAGCGGGTGATACAGGGCGCGGGCATTGTCAGCGGCCTTTCGTGGCTGGTGTATGTCATTGCAGTGCGTTCCTATTCCGGCATGGTGACGGAGTCCGTGCTGACGGTGATCACGGCGGCGTCCCTGATGAAAAAAGAGCCGAAAGGCGGCGCGGAGCAGGAAGACGCCCGGATAATGGGAAGGGAAAAATAATATGTCTCGCAAAAAGATGATATTAAAACTTTTGACTGTCATTGTAGGAACAGTAATTGCTGCATTCGGATTGGATATAGCAATTTATGCCGGTTTTGGTTCCGCAACACTTGCGGTATTATGGCAGGGGATGGCAAAGACGATCCGTATAACCATTGGGCAGGCATCGTTGATCATTGCCTCGGCAATGGTGGTCTTTTGCTGGTTTTATGACAGAAAGCAAATCCATATAGGGACGATACTGTATCAAGTAATCTATAGCTTTTGCATCGATTTATTTGCCCCGTTTTTGCATTATAGCAGCTCAAAACTGGCGAATTTTCTTATAATGATATGCGGACTTGTTATATTCAGTTTTGGTTCAGCGCTTTATTCCCTTGCGGACTTTGGAAAAGGACCCTATGAAGCTTTAACATTTGCTTTTGTACATAAAAATCAATGGCCCATTCAAAATGTTAGAATCATATTAGATGTGATGTGTGTTTTGCTTGGATGGATTTTGGGAGGTACTGTTGGAATTTGCACGATTGCAACAATTATGCTGTCAGGCGCGTTGTTACAGAAGTTTGTAAAAATCCTAAAGCCTGCTATAGACACAATTGTTTTGGGAAAGGCAATCCATTAAGACTGCTTTTGAACTAAAGTTGTACTAAACTTGAACTGTTTCCGAATTGCATCTGTATTCTATCTCCCTCTGAAAGTTGCCGATTTTGAAGGGCGGCATATATCGTCAGGTGGGCGATTAATAACCTGATTGCTCTTTGTCCTGAGTGCGCAGCAAAGTATCTCGCACTGAAGACACCGTTGGATATAATCCGTATGCGAGATAATAAAAGAGCGCTTCTTGACGCTTTCGATAATCAGGATATTCGAGCAGAACAACACATACCGGATGGAGTTCGTCGAGTCATCGATGAGATCATCAAAGCCCGCGAGAATGAGTTCTCCCGTATTCAGGCCCGATTCAAAACCCGCCTGTCCCTGTCCTCCTCCTCTGCGGATGAGGTTATCCAGAAGCGTATCCTTCTGAAGACGGACGAGGCCGAGCACGATCTGGAGCAGGTGTATGCCGCCAACGACTCCGTGCTGCGGAACCTTTTCTCCTTCACCGACGCCATTCTGGACATCAAAGGCTATACCGGCGCGGGCGAGTTCGCTAAGAACTTCCCGTTCGTGCCGTACCAGTTTATCCTCATGCAGAAGGTCTTTGCCGAGATCCGCAAGCACGGCAATTCCGGCAAGCACCTCTCCGGTGGTGAGCGTTCCATGCTGTCCGGCTTCCAAGAGGCTGCCCAGAAGATCGAGGATAAGGATGAGTACGCGCTGGCTCCGTTCTACCTCTTCTATGATACCGTCCATACCTTCCTCGACAGCTCCATCCGTCGTGTAATCGAGCGCTGCGAACGTGCAGCCATTGACGGCAACGGCATCGAGCCTCAGGATGTGGACGTGCTGAAGCTCCTGTATCTGGTCCGCTACGTGGACGATGTGAAGGCAAATCTGGACAATATCGTCATCCTGATGGCGGACGATATCCGGCTGGATAAGATTACCATGCGTGAGCAGGTGCGAGGGTCTCTGGATCGCCTGATGAGCCAGAACTACATCGTGCGCGCTGGTGATACATACAACTTCCTGACCGACGAGGAGCAGGACATCCAGCGTGAAATTAAGAATACCCCTGTTGCGACGGCGGACATCGTGGGTCGCATCGCACAGATGATCTTTGCGGACATCTATACCACCAAGAAGTTCCGCTATGGAAAATATGACTTTGCTTTCGATCAGATGGTGGACGGACAGGCGGTCGGCGCTTTGACCGGCGGCATGATGCTGCGCGTGCTGACCGTGGCCACTGATCCCACCGAGAAGAACGAGCTGCGGCTGATGGTGGAGTCGGCTGGACGAGCCATTGTAGTGTTGGCGGAGAATCCGTATTACGAATCCCTCGAAAGCGCTATGAAGATCCGCAAATATGTAAAGCAGCGCAACGTGGCGCAGCTGCCCAAGTCCGTGCAAGACATTATTCGCGACCAGCAGGACGAAGCCGGAAAGTACGAGCTCACGGCTGCCGAAAACCTGAAGAAGGCCATTGCGGAAGCTGAATTCTATGTGGACGGTGAACACATCGAGATCAAGGGAGGCGATGCAAAGAGCAAGATTGACCAGGCGCTGGAGTATCTGGTTGCTCATGTGTACAGCGACCTCGGCCTGATCACCAAGTTCGCCGAGACCGACGCAGACATTTACAAGATTCTCCACGGTGAGGAAATCTGCCTTCCAGGCACCGAACCCAACCGTGACGCAGCTGCCAAGGTGGAAAAGTATCTGGAGATCCAGTTTAACCAGAATCTCCCGACCACCATGTCTGACCTGCAGGATCGGTTCCAAAAGAAGCCCTACGGCTGGCGCGAGATCGACATCGCGGCTGTCGTGGCCATGCTGATCTATGACCAGAAAGTCACCATCAAGTATGGCGGCGCGACCATCCAGCCCAGCGATCCCAAACTGCCGGATATGCTCCGCAAGAAGAGCGAAATCGGCAAGACCTCCATTTCCAAACGACAGGTTGTTTCCATCCAGAAGATCCGTGAGGTCCGTGACTTCCTGCGCGACTTCTTCGATGAGATGGACGTGCCGGAGGATGAGGACGGTCTGATCGCCCACATCGTGGAAAAGTTCAACGGTGAGCTGGACCATTACACCAAATTGGATGCTCGCTACGACGGCCACAAGTATCCGGATCAGGGCAAGGTCAAGCAGGCTATTGTGCTGGTAAAGGACATCCTCTCCCAGCAGAAGGATAACACAGCGCTGATTCAGCGTGTCATTGACCGGGAGGATACCCTCTATGACATGCGTGACGAGCTGCAGGAGGTCGAGGAGTTCTTCAAGACCCGCGTCACTCTGTTTGACGCCGCTGTGCAGTATGAGCAGGATCTCAGTGTAGATCGCGACTACATCGCCAAGGACGACGAGGCCCATGAGGCGCTGAACCAGATCCGTCTGATCACCATGATGCCCACCGGCGGCAAGTTCCGGTATGATCGCATTCCGGAGCTGAACGGCCTCATGGCGAAGGTAAAGGCTTCCCATGGCAAAATGCTGGATGCCAAGCGTGAGGAGTTGTTGGAGATCGTCCGTCAGTGTATGGAAGAAATCCATACGCTGGCCGGTGATAATGCCACCGCCAGAAATATCTCCAACACGGCAGACAACTACTTTACCCAACAGAAGCAGAAGATTGCTTCTTACCAGGCGCTGGCCCTGCTGGATGGTCTGGTGCCGCCGATCTGGCAGTACAAGGATGATACCGTCAGCCGGATCGAGAGCATCGTAAATCCGCCGGTAAAGCCTACTTCATTTGGGCCTTCAAGCAGCGGCGGAGAGACTATGCCCGTTGTTCCGAAGAAGGAAGTCATCAAGGCCATCCACCGGCAGGCGATGTTCCCGGCGAAGACCCTGAAGTCCGAAGAGGAAATTGATGCCTACGTTGAGAAAATTCGTACCAATATGAAGCAGCTGCTGAAAGGATGCGACGGCATCAAGCTGAACTAACGGAGGGTACTATGGATAAGAATGCCATTAAGAAATATGCGGTCTGGGCAAGGCGCGAGCTGATCGAGCGCGTCTCCCAGCGTGCCCTTGTTTACGGGATCACCGCGAAGGATGCCGGTGAGCCGAACGCAGAGAGCGTGAACGGTCATCTGCTGTCGCAGGCTGAAAAGCGGCAGCGTCAGGCGCTGATCCGCAATATCAAGGAAAAGGGCTATGAGCAGGTCATGGAGGAAGTGGCCTACACGTGGTTCAACCGCTTTGCCGCCCTGCGTTTCATGGAGGTCAATGGCTACCTGCCCTCTCACATCCGTGTGTTCACCAACGACGCTGGGGAGTTCAAGCCGCAGATTCTTGCCGAGGCCATCCATCTGGAGCTGGACGGTCTGGAGATGATATCGTGTTTGAAATCGAACTGATCAAGCAGATTGAGATCAATATCGATTATATCTTGATGCTCGTCAAGAAGTATCATGATTCTCACTGTGATGATAAAGAAGTCCTGATCACCATCCAGAAGGCAATCGATGCCAGCCCGGAACTCCGCAGTAAAAAAGCGTTGATAGAAAACTTCATTGCCGGGATCAATGATGTCACCGACGTGATGGTCGAATGGCGGGAGTATGTTGCCCAAGAGAAAGAACGACAGCTTGCAGAGATTATCAGGGACGAAAATCTGAAAGAGAACGAGACACGTCAGTTTATGGAGATATCATTCCGCGATGGCGCAGTTAAAACTACAGGCACGGACATTGACAAGCTGCTGCCGCCCATGTCCCGTTTTGGTGGTGGAAACCGTGCGGAAAAGAAGCAGGGGGTTATTGCAAAACTGCTTGGTTTCTTTGAGCGCTTTTTTGGTATCGGATAGTTTCCATAAAAATAACGATAGGCACAAGGCGAAACACCTGTGAACCCACTGTTATAAATGTGTATCTTGTATCGAACCGAGGGTGCAAACACATCATGGTCAGCCAATTTTGATGACACTGCTTCAAGCGCAGTGTCATCAAGGCTTTCCGGGCTTTTTAGGCTCGGAAAGCTTTTTATTTTTCCATTGATGACAAACGCCGTTTTCGAGCGACTGACAGGACCCGAACCGCTGCTTGACGGTTTTTCAAGATTTATATATGCGTTATTGAATCCTACGCCGGGCTTATCCGCAGACTGCGGCGGGCATGATTTTGCGAAAGGCCGCACTATGAAAAGAGCATATTCCAAATCGCAGTACGCGAAGCCCTTGGCGGCGACTGCTGTGATTACTGGTACGTCGGCGACCAAAGCACCGTGCTTGAGGATTACAGGTACTTGGAGGAGATATGAATTTCGCATATTTCTGCGTTTCTCGCCATAAATCGCGCCGCAGAATGCGACATATACCATGGTAAAACTGATAAAACGCTTGAAAATCTGATAAGCGTTCTTCCGGTTCTTGACATGGTTTCTTCAAAGTTATACAATTTATGCAATAACGCATATGGGGATTTTCGTATGTTATGTACAAGCGTTACATACGTATCCAACCAATTGCGTTTGCGAAAATTTCTAAACGGAGGAAAAAACATGAAAAAGCATCTGGCAATGCTGCTGGCACTCGTGATGGTGCTCGCGCTCTGCGCCTGCGGCAACACTTCCGCTCCCGCAGCTGATCCCACTCAGGCTCCCGCAGAGAACACCGGCGACGCCAACGCCGAGCAGCCCGCCGAAGAGGATCTCGTATCCCTCGCTCAGGCTGAGGGTGAGCTCGTTGTTTACGGCTCCTGCGAAGAGGAATATCTCGCAGCCGCCTGCCAAAACTTCGAGAAGCTCTACGGCATCAAGACCACCTATCAGCGTCTGTCCACCGGTGAGGTGCAGGCCAAGATAGAGGAAGAGAACGGCAATCCTTCCGCTGACGTCTGGTTCGGCGGCACGACCGACCCGTACAACGTCGTCGCGGCAGAGGGTCTGCTTGAGGCTTACGAGGCCGAGAACGCTTCCCACCTCATCAGCGACGTGTACCGCAACGCCGATGGCTACTGGTACGGCATCTACAAGGGAATCCTTGGCTTCATGGTCAACACTGATGAGCTTGCCCGCCTCAACCTCGAAGCTCCTCAGGATTGGCAGGATCTGCTCAAGCCCGAATACAAGGGTCTGATCTGGCTCTCCAACTACAACACCGCCGGCACCGCAAAGCTCGTTATCAACACCATGATCCAGAAGTACGGCCACGACGAGGGCATCCAGTACCTCGTAGACCTTGACAAGAACATCGAAGTCTACACCAAGTCCGGCTCCGGCCCGTCCAAGAACGTCGGCACCGGTGAGTGCGTCATCGGCATCGGCTTCCTGCATGACGGCATCACCCAGATCATTGACAACGGCTACGACAACGTCCAGCTCATCATCCCCTCTTCCGGCACCTCCTTTGAGATCGGCGCTACCGCCATCTTCAAGGGTGCAAAGCACCCCAACGCCGCAAAGCTGTGGATCGAGTACGCACTCAGCCCCGACTGCGTCAACATAGCCAAGGACAACGGTTCCTACCAGTTCCTCGTCATTGACAACGCCGAGCAGCCCTCTCAGGCCGCAGAGTTCGGCCTCAACCCCGACAACGTCATGGAATATGACTTCGAGGATGCTACTGCCAACATCAAGACCTATGTTGAAGAGGTCATGACCGCTCTTGCCGAGGCAGGCGCCGACACCGGCGACGGCCGCTTCAAGACCGAGTAATAATTTCAAAGACTCAAGCTACGAATTTATGAACTCCGCAGCGGAGGCGGCTTCTGCCGTCTCCGCTGTTTTGGAATTTTCCCAAAGAAAGGGGAATCTTTATGGCAAGAAGTCAAGGTGCGGCGCTGGACAGGAAAAAGCTGATGGCCGACCCGATAATGGTGACCACCATCGTCGTACTGATAACATTTCTGACTTTGTTTATTCTCTATCCGCTGGCGATACTGCTCGTGGATAGCTTCTATGGGGACGGCAAACTGACGTTTGATGTATTCAAGCGCATCTTCGCCATGCCCACCTTTACCAGCGCGATATCAAACACGCTGAAGATCGGCTTCGTCGTCGGCATATTCTCGGCACTCATCGGACTTCTGTTCGCCTACGTCGAGGTATATGTGAAGATGAACAAGTTCGTCGGTGGACTTTTCAAGGTGGTTTCGATGCTGCCGGTCGTCTCTCCGCCGTTCGTGCTGTCGCTGTCGATGATAATGCTCTTCGGCAAGGCCGGCATAATCACGCGCTTCCTGCTCGGCATCTACGACAACAGCGTCTACGGCTACTGGGGCATCGTCATCGTCCAGACGCTGACCTTCTTCCCCGTGTGCTACATGATGCTCAAAGGACTTCTGAAAAACATCGACCCCTCGCTTGAGGAGGCAGCGCGCGACATGGGCGCAAGCCGCTTCAAGGTGTTCACCAGCGTCACTCTGCCGCTGATGCTGCCGGGACTCGGCAACGCCTTCCTTGTGACCTTCATCGAGTCCATCGCGGACTTCGCAAACCCCATGATAATCGGCGGCTCCTACGATACCCTCGCCACGACCATCTACCTCCAAATAACCGGCTCCTACGACAAGCCGGGCGCCGCGGCGATGGCCGTCGTGCTGCTGTGCATCACGCTTGCGATGTTCGCCGTGCAGAAGTACTATCTTGAGGCCAAGACCTCCGCAACTCTGACCGGCAAGGCCTCCCGCGGCAGAATGCTCATCGAGGACAAGAGCGTCAAAGTCCCGCTTACTGTGCTGTGCGCAGTCGCGGCAAGCTTCGTCATCCTGATGTATATCTGCGTCCCCATCGGCTCCTTCTTCCCGACTTGGGGCTATAAGTTCTTCCCGCTCACGGGCAAATGGTTCAGCCTCGTGTTCACGCGGTATCACGGCTTCCAAGCCTTCCGCGACTCGTTTGTGCTCTCGCTCATCGCGGCTCCTATTACGGCGCTGCTGAGCATGATAATCTCCTATCTCGTCGTCAAGCGCAAGTTCAAGGCCAAGGGCTTCATCGAGGCCGTGTCCATGCTCGCCATGGCCGTCCCCGGTACGGTTCTCGGCGTCGGCTATATCCGCGGCTTCGCGGGCGGCGTGTTCCACACGGGCTTCATGCAGGGGCTTTACGGCACCGGACTTATCCTCATCATCGTGTTTGTCGTTCGCTCGCTGCCTACCGGCACCAGAAGCGGCATTTCTGCCCTGCGGCAGATAGACAAGTCCATTGAGGAGTCAGCCTACGACATGGGCGCGGACAGCTTCCGCGTGTTTATGACCGTGACGCTGCCGCTCATCAAGGATTCGTTCCTCTCCGGTCTCGTGACCGCGTTCGTGCGCAGCATCACCGCCATCTCCGCGATAATCCTGCTCGTCACGCCGCAGTTCCTGCTCATCACCGTGCAGATCAACGAATTCGCCGAGAAGGGCTCGTACAGCCTCGCCTGCGCGTTCGCAACAATCCTCATTCTCATAACCTACGGTGCCGTGCTGCTGATGAACCTGTTCATCAAGTACTTCGGCACAAGCCGCAAAATAAAGGAGGACATTTGAGTCATGGAAAAAACGAAAAAAGGCGTGCGGCTTGAGCACGTCTCCAAGATATATCAGGACCCCAAGACCGGCAAGGACTTCTATGCCGTGCATGACACCTCCCTGTCGATCGAACCCGGCAGCTTCGTAACGCTGCTCGGCCCCTCCGGCTGCGGCAAGACCACGACCCTACGCATGATAGCGGGCTTCGAGAGTCCTGACGAGGGCGAAATTTACCTCGGTGACGAGGCCATAAACGCTCTCACCCCGAACAAGCGCGACACGGCGATGGTTTTCCAGAGCTACGCGCTGCTCCCGCACTACAACGTGTTCGACAACGTCGCCTACGGCCTGAAGCTCAGGAAGATTCCGAAGGACGAGATACGCGAGCGCGTCATGCGCATACTCGACCTTGTGGAGCTGACCGGCATGGAAGGCCGCATGACAAACCAGCTCTCCGGCGGCCAGCAGCAGCGCGTCGCGCTGGCGCGCGCACTGGTCATCGAGCCGTCGGTGCTGCTGTTCGACGAGCCGCTGAGCAACCTTGACGCGAAGCTTCGCGTCTCGATGCGCACCGAGATCCGCCGCATCCAGCAGGAGGTCGGCATCACCGCCATCTACGTCACGCACGACCAGTCCGAGGCCATGGCGCTCTCTGACAACATCATCATCATGAACAAGGGCGTCGTCGCTCAGGTCGGTACGCCGCAGGAGATATACTATCACCCGAACAGCGAGTTCGTCGCGGACTTCATAGGCGAAGCGAACTTCCTCAAGGGCAGCTTCGTGCGCAGCACCGACAACGGCCGCGCAGTGATGAACATCGATGGCGGTGAGATAGAGGTCGCGCCGCAGGGCGAGCTGGAGGCCGGACATGAATACACTCTGGTTCTACGCCCCGAAGCCGCAACGCTTGGCGAAGAGGGTGGCCTGCCCTGCCGCGTGGTGCTCAGCTGCTTCATGGGCTCCTACCAGAACTACCATGTCATGGTCGGCGACACGCTCGTGAAGCTGTCGGAGAACAATCCCAAGAACAAGCGCATCTACGCCGTCGGCGAGGAGTGCCGTCTGCGCTTCGATCCGGACGCAGTGCACGTTCTGTAAAAGCAATAATAATTATAAAACCTGCTGCCGCAGACGCGGCGGCAGGTTTTTTTATGCCTTGCTGCTATCGGTAAGAACAAAAAAATCTCCCGCATTTGCATGCGGGAGATTTCAATAAGGAGCCTATTACTTCACAGTGATGGTGATCGGAGTGGAGTAGATAGCGTAGTCGGTGCTGCTGAGGGAAGAGAGATCCCAGCCGTTGATGTCGAGGGTGTTGTCAAGGCGAACCATGACGACGGCCTCGCCGGCCTCGGTAGCAACGATGTTGCCGTTCTCATCGAGAGACACGGGAACGCCGCTGATGCTGACGAGAGACAGCTTGCAGCCGTCAGGGACATCGCCGTTCTGGGCGAGGACGGTGCAGGCGAACGCATCACCGTTGGAAACGGTCATGTCTTCGGCAACAACACGGACGGGCAGGTTGGTTGCCCAGGTGCTGAAGTTGGTGGTCATGGAGTAGGTGCCGCCGAACAGGTAGTCCTGTGCGAACATCTCCTCGGTGTTGTAGGTCCATGCCCAGGAGGTCAGACCGCGATGACGGGCTGCGAAGATGACATTTCTGAACATCATGGCGTTGTAGTCATTGCAGGTGCTGTTGTAGGGCTGGAGGTAGCTGTAGAGCTGGCCGACTGCGGCGCCGATACCCTGTTCTTCTTCAACAGCGTTCAGGTCGCCCCAGTAGTACTCGCCGCAGCCGAGGTAGCCGAGAGACATCTCGGGCCATTCTTCGGCCATACGTGCCATAACGTCATGTGCCTCGTCCTTAGAGCCGTCGCCCCAGTGGCTGACGCCGTCATTGAAGGTGATAACGCAGACGCGATCGGTCATGCCAAGCTCCCCAACGAGAGCCTTGAACGGGGTAACGATGTCGGGGTTGTAGGACTTAATCTCGATGAACTGGATGATGTCATCATCGCCAAGAGCTTCGAGGTACTCGCGCAGGGTGGGGATATGATCCTCTTCGGGGTCATAGTTAATGACGGTGTTCTCGCGGCGCTCGGTGGTGCGGTTGGCTTCACGCCAGTCGATGATACCGAGAACGCCGACGTTTGCATCGCAGATGTCCTTAACATACTGAGTGTGCTCGTAGTCGGCAACAACGAAGGTGTCGGCCAGAGAGTACTCAGCAGCGAAGGCGTTGACCGCGGCTGCGGTCGCATCGTCACGGATGTACAGTGCGGGCAGGGTGGTCGGCTTAACGGAGGCGAGGTACTCAGCGAGGTTCTCGGAGAGGACTTCACCATCCAGGGTGGAAACGGTGAGGTTTTCGTCGACCGCAACGATCATGGTGTTGGGGCGGACGTCCTGTGCCGCGGTCTCAACGGCGCTTGCGTCGGCAGGCCACACGATGGTCGCGGAGTAGGTGATGCTGGTTTCGGGCTCGTAGAGGTCGTCGGTTCACTTGGAGAGGACAGCGGCAGTCTCTTCGCTCACAACGTGAGCTTCGGTCGCTTCGGGAGTCGCTTCGGCGGGAGCCTCAGTGGGGTCAGCCGCAGGAGCAGTGCTGTTGCCGCAGGCGCACAGTGCGAACACCATGACGAGAGCGAGCAGAAGTGCAAGGGCTTTCTTCATTTGTTTTCTCCTTTTCTTTTCTGGACAAGTACATCAGCTTATCTGATGTTTCTTATCAGATAAGAATCTTTACGAGACCTTAACGCAAGTAAAAAGCTTAACGCAAAAAATAACGTCGTTTTTGCCAAAGTTTTAGATTCTGATTTGGGAATATGTCATAAAAGATTTTACTTTATCTGTAATTTAGTTAAAACTTTTGGAATCTTCCACGAATGTGCTTTTTTTCACAGACATTTACTTCCTTTAACTCCGGCACATTGCACAAAAATCTGCCCTCGTTTTCATCGAAATGGCGAGCGCAACTTTGCTCCTAAAAATTGTTTGCTGAGCGCGGATGTGTTAAAATATATAAATGCTTATAATTGCTTGCTATTGCTTGAAAAAACGGCGGAGGGGCGAGATGAAAAAATTTATATCGGCGCTGCTTCTGGCTGTACTTCTGCTTTCGGGCTGCGCCTCGCAGAATGTGCAGGACGCCGGGGACTTCGCGCCGCCGGAAGAGCAGCGGCTCGTCATATACACCTCGCACAAGCGGGAGGTGTACGAGCCAATTATCCGCGAATTTGAGCAGCGCACCGGCATATGGATAGAGCTTGAGACCGGCGGCACGACCGCGCTGCTGGAGCGCATCGCTCAGGGCGGCACCGACTGCGACCTCATGTTCGGCGGCGGCGTTGACAGCCTGAGTGCGTACGCGGACTGCTTCAGCCCGTATTTCAGCAAAAACGGCGACAGCGTCCTGCCCGCGTACGCCAGCCCCGACGGGTTCTACACCCCGTTTTCCGCCCTGCCCGTCGTACTCATTTACAACACCCGGCTCGTCCGCACCAACCCGCCCACCGGCTGGGGCAGTCTTACCGACTCCAAGTGGCGCGGCAAGATCGCCTTTGCCGATCCTGAGGTTTCCGGTTCGAGCTACACTATCCTCTGCACGATGCTTCAGGCGCTCCCCGGCGACAACGCCTCCATCCTGACCGAGTTTGCCGAAAACCTTGACGGCAAGCCGCTTTCCGGCTCCGGCGACGTGGTGCGCGCGGTCGGCGAGGGGCGGAAGTACATCGGCGTCACGCTTGAGGAAACGGCGCTGAAGGGCATCGCCGCGGGCTACGACATTGAGATAGTCTACCCCGAAGAGGGCACCAGCGCGCTGCCGGACGGCGCCGCCATCGTCGCAGGCTGCGCCCACCGCGATAACGCGGAGCTGTTCATCGACTTTCTTCTGAGCTCCGACATGCAGACGCTTCTGCATGACAGCCTGTACCGCCGCAGTGTGTGCGAAAGCGCGGCAAACGACGGTACTGGCGAGATAACCCTGATAGACTATGACCTTGAATGGGCAAGCGCCGAGCAGACCGGCCTGTTGAGCCTCTGGCGTGACATAACGGGAGGCGCGGAATGAGGGACTGGATAAGGCGCTCCTTCAAAAACCGCATCTTCGTCACCGTGCTTCTGGTGACCTTAGTGCCGATGCTCCTGTGCGATGTGTTCATCATGCAGATATCCATGCGCCGCAGCGGCGACATGCTCTACGCTCAGGCGCAGTCCGAGCTTGACACGGCCGCCGGTATCATCGACTCCGCGTTCGACACCGTGGACAGCGTCACCACGAGGCTCGCGGACAGCTCCGTGATCCGCAGTGCACTGCGCCGCGGCGGCGAGTCCGACCTGCTGTATCAGCTCATGTACCGCGAGACCGAGAACCTGAGCGGCTTTGCCAGCATCGACGTCTACGACAAGGACGGCGCGCGCATCTACGTCGGCAGTCTCGATTCCGATGCCGGCAGTCTGCCCGTATACTGGGGCGCCCTGCGCGCCGCGCGCGAATGCGATGGGCAGGCTATGCAGACGGACGGAGAATCGGGGCTTGTGATAGCCCGCGCGGTGCGCGGTTCCGACGGTAATGTCTCCGGCTATGTGCTCGTGCGCATACCGCAGGGCGGCTTCGGCGCGCTCCTCGGCGGCAGCTTCGGCGAACAGAACGATGTGTTCCTGCTCGACGGCACATGGCAGCAGATATACTGCTCCGACAGCATCCGCGCCGAGGAGAAAATCTCTTCGCTCCGCGCCCAGCTGCTGTCCGGTGCGGTGCTCGGCGGTGGGGACTATAACGTCTACCTCCGCCAAAGCCCCAACACGGGCTTCACTCTGGCACTGCGCCAGCCGAAGGTATATACCAGTGAGGTCATGGCGACGGTGTACTCCACCTGCGCCGCCATGGGTATACTGTGCCTGCTGCTCGGCCTTCTCTGCGCGTGGCTTCTCAGCCGCTATCTGTCAAAGCCCGTCAACGAGCTTGACGAGGCGATGAAGCGTGTGGAAAAGGGCGACTACGACTCGGAGCTGAGCAGCGACCGCGAGGACGAGATGGGTCGTCTGACCGCGAGCTTCAACCGCATGACGCGCGAATACCGGCAGAATCTTGAGCGGTCGGTTCAGCGCGAGCGCGAGCTGAATGAAACGGAGCTTTCGATGATGCAGGCGCAGCTCAACCCGCACTTTCTGTATAATACGCTCGACAGCATCAAGTGGCTTGGCGTGACGAACGGTGTGCCGCAGGTTGCGGCCGTCGCCTCCGGGCTTGCCGTGCTGCTCCGTGCGGGCATCTCCGGTGACAGGCTCATAACGCTGGAGCGCGAGCTGGAGCTGCTTGAAAAATATCTGGACATTCAATCCCTGCGCTTCGAGGATCGCTTCGCGTGGGAGATCGACGTTGACGAGAGGTTTCAGCACTGCATAGTACCCAAGCTCATATTGCAGCCGCTGGTCGAGAACTCGATAATACACGGCGTCGCCAACATGGACGACGGCTATATAAAGCTCAGCGCCCGCGAGGAATCCGGCACGCTCATCCTCAGCGTTCAGGATAACGGCGTCGGCATCCCGCAGGACGTGCTGGACTGGCTGAACGACCCCGGCCGGGACGTCCCCGGCGGGCACCTCGGTCTCAAGAATGTTGACCGCATCGTGCGGCTGTATTACGGCGGCGACTACGGTATCAGCGCATATTCAACTCCCGGCGAAGGAAGCTGTGTTGAGCTTCGCCTGCCGATGAACAAGGAGGAAAACGGCAATGCTGAAGGTTCTGGTTGTTGACGACGAGACCGTCGTCCGCCGCGGCATCGTCCTCGGCGTCGACTGGGCGTCGATGGGCTGCGTCGTGGTCGGCGAGGCGGCAAACGGCGAGGAAGGTCTGCTCGCCGCCGAGCGGTACAGCCCCAATCTCATCATAACTGACATACGTATGCCGAAGCTGGACGGCATAGAAATGCTGCGCGAGCTTCGCCGCCGCGGCTGCCGCGCGCACGCCATCATACTCACGGCGTACAGTGACTTCGAGTACGCCCGCTCCGCGCTCCAGCTCGACGCGGACGACTATCTGCTCAAGCCCTTTCAGGATAACGAACTTATCCTCGCGGTCGAGCGCATACGGCAGAAGGAGCAGGAACAGGGCGAGCTGAGCGTTATCGACACGCTCGCGCTCGAAAAGGGCGACAAGAGCCGCTACGTGCTGAAGGCGCTCGAATACATCTCCGAGCACTACGCCGACGGCGGCATAAACATAACCGAGATCGCACAGCATCTCGGCGTCAGCGAAGGGCATCTCAGCCATGTGTTCAAAAAGGAGACGAACTACACCGTCGTCGGGTATCTGACCCGGTACAGGATACACATGGCGCTAAAGCTCCTGCGCGACTGCCGGTATAAGATATACGAGGTTGCGGACATGGTCGGCTACAAGGACGTGACCTATTTTGGCAGTACCTTCAAGAAGCTGACCGGGCTGAGTCCGTCGGAATATCAGGACAGATGCAGATAGGAGGAACACATGCTTGACGAATTCATAAGTCTCTCCCAGCGCGGGGACGCGCTCTGGATAAGCGACGTCCGCAGGGCTTTCGCCGCGGAACCGGACGCATACCGCGCAGTGATACGGCTTGAGTGTCTGGACGGGACACTGCGCGACTACTCCTGCCCCCTCCCCCATTGGGAAAACGCGGCCGGGCGGGACTTTCTCGCCGAATACCTCACCGCCCGCATTTTCAACATTCTCTCGTGCTTCAGCGGCCGCGCGCTGCACGTTTATCTTGACCTCTCCGCCGAGGAGCCGCGAAGGCTGGCAGAGGATTGTCTGGCCACGTTCACGGCGACACCCGGCCTGAAAAAAGTGCTGAACATCGCGCGCAGGCTCTGCGGCAGTATGGGTCTGCCGCCGTTCGGGATGGACGTGCGCGACATCAATGATTACGCCCCCGCGCCGCCGCGCGAGGCTCCCGCGTCCGGCGTCTCGCTGAACGAAAGGCTGCTGGCCGCGATCGAGGCCGGAGGCCGCGGCGCGTACTGCGGGATGGACGTCGGCGGAACGGATATCAAGCTCGCCGCCGCGCTTGACGGGCGGCTGCTCGCCGTCAAGGAATACGACTGGAACCCCGCGGCAAGCCCGACGGCGGACGGCATCACCGAGCCGATGCTGATGCTCGCGCGGCTGATGCGCGCCTGCGTCATCGCCGATTCGCTTCCCAAAGATCACAGCGCACTGGCCGTACTCGCCGCCGCCCTGCGCAAAGATGCGGACGACGAAGAAATTCGCACCGCGATATTCGCCTGCGAGGGAGCGGCGGCGGGGCTGCCGTTGTTCGACGGGCTGGGACTGAGCTTCCCCGACATCGTGATCGGCAGCCGCATTCTCGGCGGCGAGACGCCGAAGACCAAGGCCATGCGCGAAAATCCCGACGTCGACTACGAGACGGAGTTTGCAAAGCTCAGTCATGTATCCGAATCGCTTGCGGCGCTGTGCCGTCCCGGTGTGCGTGTGCGCATTATAAACGACGGGCCGATGGCGGCGTTCAGCGCGGCGGCAGAACTGGCCGCGGACGGCACTGAGCTTACGCACGGCGTCGTCGCCTACGCGCTTGGCACCGATCTCGGCAGCGGCTGGATAGACGCGCGCGGTGACATCCCCGAAATCCCGCTTGAGCTGTACGATCTGCTGCTCGACCTCGGCAGCGCGCCGTGGAAGCGCGTCCCGCCGGAGGATATCCGTTCCGTGCGCAACGAGAATTCCGGTCTGCCGGGAGTGCGGCGCTATCTGGGTCAGGCGGCGACATACCGCCTCGCGCAGGAGCTTCAGCCCTCGCTGCTCGACGGACTGACCGAAGAGTCGGACGGCGTCATCAGGATAAAAACCGCGCCACAGGACATGCGCAAGCCCGCGCTTGAGCGGCTGATGACCGCCGCGGCGGACGGGAACGAGGCCGCGCGGGAGATTTTCCGCCGCATCGGCTCGAACCTTGCGGCGCTCACCGAGGAGATGGAATACCTTCTCTCGACGGGCACGGACAGCCGGTACATTTTCGGCAGGTTCGCAAAAATTCCCGGCTGCTTCGCGCTGATACGCGAGGGCTTCGGCTCCGTCCTGCCCGGCATGAAGCTCATCGCCGCGGACGACGGGCTTGCCCGCAGCGGGCTTATGCGCCAGCTTGCCCGGCTTGAGGGCGTGACGGTCGCGCAGTTCGCGCAGGCTGTCAGCGCGATATACTACTCTTGCATGAATTGATAACACGGAGGTCATTCAATGAAACGCAGTGAAATAAACAAGGCTCTCAAGGAGCTGGAGGCCATGTGCCGCGAATACAAATGCTATCTGCCGCCCTTCTGCGGCTTCACGCCGGAGCAGTGGCAGAGCATCGGCCACGAGTACGACGAGGTGCGCGACTGCATGCTCGGCTGGGACATCACCGATTACGGTCTGGGCGACTTCGACAAGGTTGGCTTCTCCCTGATAACCATCCGCAACGGCAATCGCAGGATGCCGGAGAAGTACCCGAAGGTCTACGCAGAGAAGCTGCTGTATATCAAGGAAGGGCAGTACGCGCCGAACCATTTTCACTGGTACAAGACCGAGGACATCATAAACCGCGGCGGCGGCAACGTGCTCATCCGCGTCTACAACAGCCTGCCGGACGAGGAGATAGACTACGAGTCCGACGTCACCGTGCACACCGACGGCCGCACCTACACCGTCCCCGCCGGTACGCAGATACGCCTCACGCCGGGCGAGAGCATCCATGTGCAGCAGTACCTGTACCACGATTTCTCCGTCGAGCCCGGCACTGGCGCGGTGCTGCTCGGCGAGGTCAGCCAGTGCAACGACGACAACACCGACAACCGCTTCAACCCGCCCGTCGGCCGCTTCCCCGAAATCGAAGAGGACGAGCCGCCCTACCGCCTGCTCTGCAATGAGTACCCCGCAGCGAAGTGAGGTGCGGCATGAACGGTAAAATAGACGTGGCCGCGATCGGTGAAGTGCTCATAGACTTTGCGCAGGAGAGCGTTGACGCGCTCGGCTATCCCACGATGGCGGCACATCCCGGCGGCGCGCCCTGCAATTTCCTCGCGGCGCTCTCGGCGCTGGGAATGAAGACGGCGTTTCTGGGCAAGGTCGGCGAGGACGATTTCGGCCTGATGCTGCGCCATACGCTCGACGCCGCGGGCATCGACACGCGCGGGCTTATCTCCGACCCGGAGGTATTCACGACGCTGGCCTTCGTCCGCTTCGACGAGAACCGCGACCGCTCGTTCAGCTTCGCGCGCAAGCCCGGCGCGGACACGCGCCTGCGCTCCGACGAGCTTGACCTGACCGTCATTGACGAGTGCCGTATGCTGCATTTCGGCACGCTGAGCCTCACCGACGAGCCAGCGCGCGCCGCGACGCAGGCCGCCGTTGAATACGCGCGCCGCTGCGGCAAGCTCATCAGCTTTGACCCCAATCTGCGCGAACCGCTGTGGCCGTCGCTGGACGCCGCCTCGGAGCAGATGCTCTGGGGGCTGAAGAATGCGGACGTTGTAAAGATCAGCGGCGAGGAGGCCGAATTTCTGTTCGGCTGCAGCTGTGAGAAGAGCGCGGAGCTTATTCTGAACGACTGCGGCGCGAAGCTTGTGATGATAACGCTCGGCAGCGAGGGTTGCTTTATAAAGAACCGCGCCGCACAGTGCCGCGTTCCGGCGGCGCACGTAAAGGCGGCGGACACCACCGGCGCGGGGGACATCTTCGGCGGCAGCGCCGCATATTGCCTCCTCTCCTCCGGCAAGGCTCCGGAAGAGCTGAACGAGGAAGAGCTGGCCGCGATGGGGCGCTTCGCCTGCGCGGCGGCGGGGCTGTCCGTGCAGCGCCCCGGCGGCATATCCAGCGTCCCCGGCAAGGAAGAAATTCTCGCCCTGCTCGCCGCAGGTGACTGAAAACAGCAACTACATATAAAAACAACTGCGCGGGAAGTTCCTCGCAGTTGTTTTTATATATTCACTTTTTCCGGAGCACGATTTTTATAAAATTCAGATACTTTCCGCCGCCGGCCTCCATCGCCCTGCGATCGCCCGCGGCGTATTCGTTATCCTGCCGCAGCCAGTCCGCCCACACCTCTTCGTTCGACTCCATCTCGCTCAGCTCCAGAAGCTCTGTCTCCGTGCTCTGGCTCATTATCCCGCGCCAGTAATCCGCGTCGTGTATGTAGTCCAGCTGCTCCGGAGTCCACGACAGCAGCAGCTCTTCCGGCAGCGCGTCGTGGCGATCCTTCTTCATCCCCGTGAGGGCGATGTAGATATAGCCGCCGCTCTTCACGAATGGCGCAAGCTTCGCGTCCAGATATTCCGGATCGCGCCCGAAATAATTATACGAGTCTGTGCTCACGACCGCGTCGAAGAATTCCCGCTCGAACGGCATCGCCGTCGCGTCCGCCTTCACGGGGATTATCTGCTCGTCATGCAGTCCCATACGCCTGAAGAATCTGCGGTTTTCGTCCGGGTCACTCCAGAGGTCGGCGGCGTAGACCGTGAAACCGTACTCCTTCGCCATGAACACCGAGGTAAGCCCCGTCCCGCTCCCAAGGTCGCAGACCACCGCGCCCGCCGGGATGTGGCTGCCGCGCAGCAGCTCCTCCTCAAGCTTTACCGGGTTCGGCCCCATTATCAGCGCCTGAAGCTCAGGCGTGTCGTACTTCTTGCTCAATATGTATTCCATGTTTGTTTCTCCTGACATTTCTATTCGCCCGCGGGCGCACTGGATAACGGACGTTAGCCATATTATAAGCTAACATATATTAGCTTGTCAAGTTTTATAACAAAATATCCCCCTAGGGGGCTTACAAAATTCTCGGACAGCATATATAATCATCTCACTCTCATTAATCGGAGAACTGTGTACACATGAAAAAGGACATTGCGCCGCAGCGGCGCAGCAGGAAAAGCACCGTGGTCGCAGTAATGCTCGCCGCGGTCATAGTTATGGCATTCGTTTGCCTGTTCGTCGGCTCGTCGAACATGTCCCTCAGCGAGGCGTTCGCCGCGCTCGCCAAAAAGGGCAGCGCCGCCAACAACCGCATTATCTGGAATATCCGCATCCCGCGCGTCCTCGCCGCGGTGATCGCCGGAGCGGGTCTATCAGCATCCGGTCTCGTGATGCAGACGAACCTCAATAACCCCATGGCGTCACCCTCAACGCTCGGCGTCTCCAACGCCGCGGTGTTCGGCGCAAACCTCTCGATAATCGCTTTCTCCGGCGGCTTTCTCTCCACTGGGAACAACGTCGCGAACTTCGCCGTCGGGGCAAACCCATACGCTACCTCGCTGATGGCCTTCATCTTCTCCACGCTGTCGATTCTGCTGATACTCGGCCTGTGCCGGATGCGCTCGTTCTCGCCGAACGTCGTCGTGCTCGCGGGACTCGCGGTCGGCGCGGTGTGGACGGCGGCGACGACGATACTTCAGTTCTACGCTACCGACGTCGGCCTGTCCGCCGCGGTCATCTGGAACTTCGGCGATCTCGGCCGCGCGACCTACAAGACGGACGCAATAATGCTCGCCGCCGTCGCGGCGGGGCTTATCGTATTCTCGCTGCTCTCGTGGCGCTACAACGTCCTTCTCAGCGGCGACGCCAGCGCGAAGAGCATGGGCGTCAACGTTGACGCGTTGCGCTTTGTGTCGATGCTGGCCGCATCCGTCATCACGGCGGTGTGCGTGTCCTTCCTCGGTGTCATCGGCTTTGTCGGCGTGATCTGTCCCCATGTCACGAAAAAGCTGCTCGGTCAGGATCACCGCTATTCCGTCCCCGTCTCCGCGCTCTGCGGAAGTCTGCTGCTTCTGCTTGCGGATACACTCTCGCGCAGCATGGGCAGCGGCTCCGCGCTGCCGGTCGGCGCGATAACCTCCCTGCTCGGCGCGCCGTTCTTCGTGGCGGTCATCTTCTCAAAAAAGGAGGACGGCGTATGCTGAAAATAGAAGATCTGCGCTTCAGCTATTCCAAGCGCTCCGCGCCCGTTCTCAATGGGATAGACCTTGAGCTGCACGACGGTGAGATTGGTATACTGCTCGGCAAGAACGGTTCCGGCAAGACCACGCTTTTCAAAAACATTCTCGGCATAGACGCCCCGTCCGGCGGCACCATCCGCTTTGACGGCGAGGATCTGCTGAAGCTTCCGAAGCACGACCGTGCGCGGCGCATTGCCTACGTCCCGCAGCACATCCACTTCGGCGCGCTCACCGTGTACGACTCGATCCTGATGGGCAGAGTGTCGTACTTCGGCCTCTGCGCGGGCAAGGAGGATTACGATGTGGTGGACAGGATCATGGCCGAAATGAAGCTTGAGAGCTTCGCCGACAGGAACGCCGAAAATCTCTCCGGCGGCGAGAAGCAGAAGATAGCCATCGCCCGCGCGCTGGCGCAGGAGCCGAAAATGCTAGTGTTCGACGAGCCGACCGGCAACCTCGACATCGCAAACGAAGAGCTTATCATCGAGGAGGCCAAAAAGGTAGCCCGAAACCGGAACATTGCTATCCTCAGTTCACTTCACGACCTGAATCAGGCGCTTTACTTCGGAGACCGGTTCTTCTTCCTGAAGGACGGCAGGGTCAAATACTCCGGCGGTCAGGACATAATCTGTCCCGAAATAATAAAAGATATATTCGACATCAATTCAAAAATCATCGAACACGATGGGAAGAAAATAATTCTTGGAGGAAAACAGTATGAAAATTAAGAATTTCGCCGCGCTGCTGCTTGCGCTTGCCATGATGTTCTCACTCTGCGCCTGCGGCAGCCAGTCCGCTCCCGCGCAGGATACCCCGCAGCCGTCCGAGGCGCAGGAGCAGGAGAGCGCCGCCCCGTCCGAGGCTCCCTCGGAGATCACCGTTACCGACATGATAGGCCGCGAGCTGACCGTCACCCCCGGTAGCTATACGCGCGTCGTCTGCATCGGCGCGGGCGCACTCAGAATGTATAGCTACATCGGCAACGTCGCGCTGCTCTGCGGCGTTGAGGATATCGACAACCTCACTCTTGAGGAGCGCCCCAAGATGTTTGATTCCGTTGCGCGCCCCTACGTGCTCGCCTACGGCGACGTGTTCAGTGCGCTCCCGTCCTGCGGCGTCGGCGGCCCCAACGCTCAAGCGGCGGAAGCCGAGAAGATTCTCTCCTGCAATCCCGACATCGTCATCTCCGAATATGAGGACGTCGAGAAAGAGGACGCCCTGCAGGAGCAGCTCGGCGTGCCCGTTGTGACGCTCAAGGCAGGCCCGAACGGCGTTTTTGACGGCGCGTTCAGCCAGAGCATGACCCTGCTCGGCCAGATCTTCGGCGAAGAAGAGAAGGCTGAAGCTCTCGTATCCTTCATCGCGGCGGAGACCGCCGAAATCGCCGAGCGCACCGCCAACGTCGCCGACGAGGACAAGCCCGGTGTGTACATCTGCGGCCTTGGCAACTGGGGCACCACGAACCATCTTATGACCTCCCAGACCTACGCCTCCTTTGAGGTCGCGAACATCCGCAACGTCGTCACCGATCTCGGCGCAAACGGCGTCCAGCCCATCGAGGAGGAGAAGTTCGTCGCCCTCGGCGCGGACATGGACATCATCGTCATGGACGCCGCGGCGGTCAAGAATATAAAGCCGCTGTATCAGGAGGATCCGACTATGTTCGATTCCTGCAAGGCATGGCAGACAGGCGACGTGTATCTGGAGATGGCCTACAACGCCTACTACACCAACTATGAGATAGCGCTGATAAACACCTGGTTCATCGCAAAGTCCGTCTACCCAGACCTCTTTGCCGACGTTGACATCACCGCAAAGACCAACGAGATCACCTCCGCGTTCCTCTGCAAGGAGCTTGCCGACGAGATATTCGCCTGCCCCTCCAGCTTCGGCGGCTATCAGAAGATCGACACTGCGTCCTTCTTCGCGTGACACGGAGAGCGCCATGATAGAAAAAGCCGACATAATAGAATTCTTTGACCGCTGCGCCCCCAGCTGGGATGCTGAACTGATACGTAGCGACAGGAAGATAAGCATTATCCTCGACAACGCCGGAGTCAAACAGGGCAGCCGCGTTCTCGACGTGGCCTGCGGCACCGGAGTTCTGATGCCGGATTACCTCAGCCGCGGCGCGGAGGTCACAGGCATCGACATCTCCCCGGAGATGATAAAGCTCGCGGAGCAGAAATACGCCGGTACCGGCGTCCGCTTCATCTGCGGCGACGTTGAGGCCGCCGACGTCGGGCAGGACTTCGACGCGATCGTGGTCTACAACGCCTTTCCCCACTTCCCCGACCCGGAGCGGCTGATATTCCGCCTGTCGGGACTGCTCGCCGAGGGCGGCATACTCACCGTGGCGCACGGCATGAGCCGCGAGAAGATAGACGCGCATCATCACGGCTCCGCCAGCAAGGTGTCTATAGGGCTGATGCCCGCCGAGCAGCTTGCGGAGATATTCGGCAGGCACCTGAATGTTACCGCCGTCATCTCCGATGACGGTATGTATCAGGTCGCTGGCATGCGTAAGTAAGATTGATATTGACTAAAACGAACCAAGGCCGGACGGCCTTGGTTCGTTTTTCGCGATTTTACGAACAAGTTATACAATACAGGTATTTTGTCTATCGCCTTTGTTGTTCATATCTCCGGCTTTTCCTTGACGTTTGGGCTGGTTTGTGTTAATATTTTCCCAGATATGCCATGCCCGGAATTAAAATTTTTTCGTGTGGTAAATTTGAAAAAGAGGTGTATTGCTTGAAAGACCTTAAGCATCTTATCTACTTTGAAAACCTCCTTCAGGACGCACAGAATGAACTCGTCACTAAGGCGGTTGAAGAAGGAAAGTTCGCTCTGGGATACAACTGCTACTATGTCCCTGAGGTTCTGCTCAACCTGCCCGGCTGCTTCTCAAGCCGTCTGCGCGCACCCCGCTGCGTTTCCACTGACCTTGCAAGCTACTACATGACCACCCGTACCTGTCCCTATGCCCGCTCCATCCTCGAGCGCGCCATCGAGGGCGGCTACAACTACCTTGACGCTCTGCTCGGTGCAGAGTCCTGCGCCACCATGGAGCGTATGGAGGAGCACTTCTTCCTTATCAACCCCGTCAAGAACCCCCGCTTCTTCGTCACCCAGATCGACCCGCCCATGAAGGGCGACAAGACCAACCTCGACTACTACAAAGCTCAGCTCAAGCTCAAGGTTGTCGATGAGCTCAAGAACCGCTTCGGCGTGGACGTGTCCGACGCCGCAATGCGCGAGGCGATCAAGGATCACAACGAGATAAGCCGCATCATCACCGAGATAGGCAACTTCCGCAAGAGCGAGAATCCGAACATCACCGGCTACGAGTTTCACGTCATCAACCTCGTCAGTCAGGTATGCCCGCACTACCTCATCAAGCCCTACCTTGAGGAAACTCTGGAAGAGCTGAAGACCCGCGAACCGGAAGAGAAGTTCCCGTTCCGCGCCCGCGTAGTCCTCGTCGGCTCCGAGGTGGATGATCCCGAATTCACCAAGCTCATCGAAACCTGCGGCGCTATGGTCGTCGCCGACCGCTACTGCTTCGGCAGCTTCCCCAGCCGCGAACAGATCGAGATTCTGCCCGGCGAGACCGCGTTCGACGCCATCTGCCGCCACTACCTGCACTGGAACCAGTGCGCCCGCTTCATGGACGGCGAGAAGATCGACCAGCGCCACGCAGAGGTCACCAAGCTCGTGCACGACTTCAAGGCAACCGGCGTCATCTATGAGAACATGAAGTTCTGCGAGTTCTGGAGCTACGAAAAGGTCCTTGCGAACCATATCTTTACCGAGGAGCTGCACATTCCCTGCTGCACCATCGAGAAAGAATATGCCCTCGGCGCTGTCGGTCAGCTCCGTACCCGCTTCCAGGCCTTCATAGAGTCTCTGGAAATCAAGTCCATTCAGGGAGGCAAATAAGATGAAGATTACCGATAAAATAATTGCTTCTATTGATAAAAAGCTTGAGCGCTTCGACCCCATCTGGCAGGCCGAGCACGGCGTAGGCGGCCAGCGCAGCCGTTACTACGACAAGACCGGCGTTGCGAAATGGCGTGAGTGGCGCGGCGTGAAGGACACCATGGTCGACTACGTTGCATGGCTGAATAACCTCCTCGCCATGGCAAAGATGGTCGCCTCCGCTCCTATTCCCTGTCTCAAGGGCTTCTGGGAATACCGCTGGATGGGTTCCTACCTCGGCACCTTTATGTTCATCGACCGTCTGTTCGAGGGCTACCGCGGCTACGAGCTGAAGATAGCTCACCTGAACATGCACGCCATCGTCCAGAGCCTGACCGGCAAAATCGCGCTCGTCCTCGCAAACGACAAGCGCCTTGGCGGCGGTCCGCTGAGCGACGTTATGGTTCCGATGGACGAGGTTCTGCCCCCGCTGTTTATGAAGGGCTTTAAGGATCTTATCCCCATCCCGCTCCAGACCCTGCCTGAGTTCATCATCTGCGATGTTGACCAGCACATCGAACCTTACTACATAGACGTTGCCGAGTCCTACGGTCTGCCCGCGGACGTCTGCTCCCGCTGCGCGGCCGAGACCGGCGTTGCCATCGACGACGCCTTCCCAATCATCGGCAAGGCTTTCGTCACCACGAACATGCCCTGCAACGCATCCGAGTGCACCTCCATGTTCCAGCGCCGCCGCGTGAATCTGCCTGACTTCCCCGTAACTCTCGCCATGATTCACAACGAGCCGGGCGCACACCCCTACTCCACCCAAATGCTCAAGGACGCCATTGCCTTTGTCGAGAAGGAATACGGCGTGAAGTACGACTGGAACGAGCTGTTCAAGTATGCAGAACTTATGAACGAGCAGAACACCATCGAGCTTGAGAAGTGGGACTACTTCAAGACCCCGTACTCCCCGCTCGTCGGCATCGCCGAAACTCTGTACCGTCTGTACGCATGGGCGTCCGTCAACGGTCAGGATCCGTACTTCAACAAGGTCGACCGCAAGGTCATCAAGATCATGCGCAAGGCATACGACGAGAAGTACGAGCCGTTCGGCGGCAAGACCCGTCACCGCGCCTTCCTGTGGGGACCCTCCGCCGTTTACTACACCGACTTCCCGACCTGGACTCAGAACTGCTGGGGCATCAACATTGTCCTGAACATGGACTCCACCATGGGTCACAACATGATCAGCACGACCGATCCGGAGCAGGCCATCAAGGATCTGGCTCTGTTCTCCGAGAAGGCCACCATGCGTCACCACGCTGTCGGCGGCTGGGAGAACGTCAACGCCATCTGGGAGTGGGCAAAGAACTTCAACTGCGACATGGTTCTCTTCAATGACAATATCGCCTGCAAGGGTATGCTCGGCGTCCACGCCGTCATGGAAGAGCAGGCGCGCGACCTTGGCTTCCACTTCATCTTCATCGAGCATGACCTTGAAGACTGCCGCACCGTGTCCCGTCAGGATATGAGAAACTGCATCAATAACTACATGTCCGTTGTTCTCAACGAGAAGCCTCTCGACCCGACCATCGTCGAGTTCGACGACTCCATGGCATACTGAGAAAGGCAGGATAGCACATGAAAAAGTTCTGGAAATTCATATTCAAGCTCATAAAGAAGCTCATTGTCATCGGGCTTGTCGGCTTCGTGGCAACCTTCGCGCTGTACATGTTCAACGGTGAGAACAAGCTCATCTACTACGTCGTCCGTCCTCTGCTCAACAAGCATTACGATTCTCAGGTCAGAGACAGAAGGATCGTGTGACACGCACAAAATAATCAAATCGCCTGCCCAATTGGGCAAGCGATTTTGTTTTCGCTTTTTACGAAGCCTCGGCCTCCTCGTCCGGCGCTTCCTCCGGTTCACAGTTCTCTGCCGGGGACACTATCTTTACGAAAAAGATGAAGTACACGATGTGCGCCGCCCACACGACGGCGAGTATTGCGCAGGGAATATGCAGCCCCTTCCGCAGCATCATCACGAAGCCAAAAGCCATCAGCGCCGTGACCGTGCACAAAATTTTCGTCTTGGTCTTTGCCGTCATCCCCTGCCCCTTGACGTAGCTTGCGAGATTGTTTTTGTACATCCTCGTTCCGAGGAACCAATCATGCAGCTTCTGCGACGACTGGGAGAAGCAGAACACCGTTGCAAGGAAGAACGGCACAGTCGGCAACACCGGCAGGACTATTCCAATGCAGCCAAGGGCGAGGCAGACGCAGCCCGTTATCAGAAATATCAGTCTTTTTATTTTCATTGAATTTCTCCGTTTTCAGCTCATGCGGCCGTGTTCCACGGAATGGACGCGATCGGCGATGCGCATGGTCGATTCCCTGTGCGACACCAGCACCACCGTCTTGTCCCGCTTCTCTTCCCGCAAGGATTTCAGTATTATCGCCTCGTTCAGGCTGTCGAGATTGCTCGTCGGCTCGTCGAGCAGCATGAACGGCACGTCATGCAGGAAGGCTCTGGCGATGCCAAGTCTCTGCCGCTCACCGCCGGACAGCGTGTCGCCCAACTCGCCCACGGGCGTGTCATAGCCCTGCGGCAGAGTCATTATAAAGTCGTGGACGGACGCCTTGCGGCAGGCGGCCTCTATCTCCGCGTCGCTTGCGTCGAGCTTTGCGATGCGCAGGTTACTGCGGATGCTGTCGTGGAAGAGGTGTGTCTCCTGCGTCACGAAGCTCTCCGCGCCGCGAAGCGAGGCGGTGTTGACGTCGCGGACGTCGACGCCCGACAACGTAACTCTGCCCTGCTGCACATCCCAGAACCGCATGAGCAGCTTCAGCAGCGTGGATTTTCCGCTGCCGCTCTTGCCGACGATACCGACGACCGCCCCCTTGGGGATGTCCGCCGACACATTGTCGAGCACGGTGTCGCCGCCGTAGGCAAAGGTGACGTTCTCCGCCGCCGCGCCGGAAAATACTATGTCCTCCCCGTCCGTCTGCTCTGCTACCACGGGCGTCTCGTCGAGAATGTCCAGCACACGGTTCCCGGCGGCAAAGGTGTTCTGCAGCGTGCTGCCGAGATTCGCCAGTGCGACGGTCGGGCCAAAGGAGCTCATTAGCGCGATGGTCGGTATCAGCACGGCGATAAACTCCGTTTTCCCGCCGCGGTACAGCATGGCGGAGACGAACAGCATCAGCAGGTCGAAGAGCAGAATGACCGTGTTCGCGGCGGCCTGATTTTTGCCCGCCGTTTCCTTCATCCGCCGCTCGTCGGCGGAGAGAGCGTCGATTTGCGCGTTCATATCCCGCAGACGCTTATCGCCCTGCCCGTACTGCAATATCTCCGGCAGACCGCGCAGGCTGTCCAGCATGAAGCCCGAAAGCTCGCCGGATTTTGTGCGGAAGCGCAGTCCGTCGTCGCCTCCGGCCTTGGAGGTCAGCAGCGGGATCGCAACGCCCACCGTCAGGTAGGCCGCCAGCGCGATCAGCCCCAGCAGCGGATGGAAGCTGCCTATGAACACGCAGAGTATGGCCGAGAACAGCACAGCGATCATTATCGGAGAGATCGTGTGCGCGTAGAACACCTCCAGCAGCTCAATATCCGAGGTGATGACGGAGATCAGGTCGCCCTTATCGCACCCCTCAAGCTTCGCCGGGCAGAGTCTGCGCAGGGCACGGAACACCTTGCCGCGTATCAGCGCCAGCAGCTTAAAGGCGATGAAGTGGTTGCACGACTGCTCCGCATAACGCAATACGCCGCACACGACCGCGAATATGGCGACCGGCACAAACAGCGCCGTGAGCGTGACGGTGTCTCTATGCCGATGAGCCCAGCCACGGCATAGCCGCCGAATATCGTAATGAAGGACGCGGCCAGATGGCCGATCAAACCCATGACGACAGCCAGCACCATGTACCCGGCCAGCGGCCTGACAAGCCCGATGAGCCGCGCCATGATCTAAAATCCGCTGCGCTTTTTCATATGCTTCCGCCATCCTTTCCGTAGTTTTCGAGCGTTTGCTGTGCGTTCCACAGCCGCACGTAGGTTCCGCCGCGCTCCAGCAGCGCCGTGTGCGTGCCGCTCTCGGCGATATTGCCGCCGTCTATAACATAGATTCGGTCGGCGGCGGTGACGTTTGCGAGACGGTGAGAAATGAGGATGACGGTCTTGCTCTCGGCAAGCTCGCGTATCTCGTGCATGATGTCGTTCTCGCTCTCCACGTCGATGTTGGAGGTCGCCTCGTCAAAGATGTAAACCGGGCTGTCATGCAGCAGGGCTCTTGCCAGCGCGAGACGCTGGCGTTGCCCGCCGGAGAGGTTTGCGGCCATTTTGGCAAGCTTTGTATCCAGCCCGTCCTCGCTCCTCAGGAACGCCGCGAGCTTGACCCGCTCCAGCGCCGCCCACAGCCGGTCGTCTCCGGCGTCGGGGCAGCCCATGAGCAGATTGTCGCGCACCGTGCCCTTGAAGAGATAGCTTTGGCTGCCGACATAGGTGAAGCTCCGGAGCAGGTCGGCCTCGTTTATATCCCTCAGCTCCGTGCCGCCGACGGTCACGGAGCCAGTGTAGCCCTTATTGCGCCCCATCAGGACGGCGGACACCGTGGACTTGCCGCAGCCGGATTCGCCTACGATTGCCGTGAAGCTGCCCATGGGAAACTCCATGCTTATGCCGTGCAGTATCTCCCGCTCCTTCTCATACGCAAAGCGCAGGCCGGAGCAGACGATTGAGCAATCCTCCGGAATCTTGCCGGTGCGTTCCTCAGGTTCGGGCAGGTCTAAAAGGCGGAATATCTTATCGCTCGCCGCCATGCCGTTCATTGCAATGTGGAAAAACGAGCCCAGCAGGCGCATCGGAATAAAGAAATCCGCCGACAGCAGGATAATGAGCAGCGCGCCTGACAGTGTGACGCGCCCCGCGGCGTACTGCGTCGCCGCCATGATGACGCCGAGCGCCGCGCCGCCGTAGGCGATGAGATCCATGATGGTGACTGAGTTGAGCTGCATGGTCAGAACCTTCATAGTTATCTTGCGGAACCGCTCCGACTGCTCGTTCATCTCCTGCTGCTTGAATTCGTCCGCCTGATATATCTTCAGCGTGGTCAGTCCCTGAAGATTTTAGAGGAAGGTGTCTCCGAGCGCGGTATACTGCCCCCAGTATTTTGAAAGCAGCTTCTTCGCCCAGCGCTGCACAGCCACGATGGCCGCAGGGATGAGCGGCACACAGATCAGCAGCACCAACGCACTGGGGAAATTGACAAAGCTGAGCACAACGAACAGCGTGAGCGGCGCGAGCATCGCATAGCAAAACTGCGGCAGATACGCGCCGAAATAGGTCTCCAGCTGCTCCACACCCTCCACCGCGACCTGCACGACCTCAGAAGTTCTGACGGCCTCGCTTTATGCCGCGCCGAGGCGCAGCAGCTTCTCCTATATCATGCCGCGCAGAGTCTTTTTGACAGCCTTGGACGAGAGATAGCTCATCCGGCTCGCAAGTCTCGTGCAGATATATCGAACGCTGACCGCTGCGGCCGCGGACGCAAGGGTCAGCGCTATCTGCCCGGCGTCGGCCGTCCGGTTGAACAGGGCGGCCAGCAGCCTTGTGATGCATACCATCATCACGACATTTGCCGCGAGCGACAGCCACTGAAAGGCCACGTTCCCCGCAATGTACTTCTTGCTCTAGCTGACCGTGCCGATCAGCCGCTTATTGATCATCATAGCTTTGCTCTGTTTCGGATTATTGTTTTGCGTTCGCCTGCTTCGGTTAAATATCAGTTTATGTTAAAGTTCTCTAACCGGCCGCGCATTTTAACGCTGCCTGAATAGGCAGTGGGGTATATTGTAGCATAAAAATCTTTATATTTCAACTGACACTTAGCATCAGCCGCCTAGAGCACGCACGCAAAAATTCCGCCCGTTGGGTATAATTATGTCCGTTAGGTAAAGACAAGCGCCGGGTTATATGTTATACTGCACGTTGGTTAGAGATGGTTAACCGCATTATAAGCACGGGAGCGTGTCATCACATGAGTACGGATTCATTTGAAAATCAAGGGGCGATACTGATGGCGCAGAGCGGCGGCTGCTCGGTCTGGCAGTTCCGCAACGAGACCGGCGACGGCACGATGACCGTCTACGAGGTCTTCCCCGGCGTCATGCTGACCTTCAACGACTTCCACATGGAACGCTTTGAGAGCAGTTATGTTGCTGACCGGCGGCTCTTCGCCATCGACCACTGCCGCGAGGGCAGAATGGAATACTCGCCGGGCGACAACATGCTCGCCTACACCGAGGCAGGCGACATGAAGCTCGACCTTCGCCGCCAGCACACCGGCACCTTTGTCTTCCCCTCGCACCACTACCACGGGCTGACCATCGACTTTGACCGCGATATCGCCGCGCAGTCGCTGCCGGAAGAGATAAAGGACTTCCCCGTGACGCCGGAGATACTGATAGAACGCTGGGAGCTGGGCGAACACCCGCGCGTGATACACGGCACAGAAATGATGGAGCACATCTTTGGCGAGCTGTACCGTGTGCCGGAGAAGATACGCATCCCATACTTCAAGGTGAAGATACTGGAGCTGCTGCTGTATCTGGACGCGATGACCATCCCCGCGGACGGCTCCGCGCCCGCGTACTTTTATAAATCGCAGGTGGAGAAGGTCAAGGCAATACGCGATTTTCTCACCGAGCACATCGCGGAGAACTTCACGCAGGAGGAACTGTCCCGCCGCTTCGACATCCCGATGACGCCGATGAAAAACTGCTTCCGCTCTATCTACGGCTCGGCCATCGGCGCGTGGCTCACGGATTACCGCATGAACATGGCCGCGGAGCTGCTGGTGAAGCGCCAGGAGCTGAGCATCGCGGAAGTCAGCGGCAAGGTCGGCTACGACAGCGCGGGGAAATTCACCGAAGCCTTCAAGCGTATTACGAAACTGACTCCGTCGGAGTATCGCAAGGAGAGAGGTGTAAGCTATGAAACCTGAAAAAAAGAGCTGGATGAAAGCCCTGTTCGCGTACGCGCAGGGCGAAAACAAGAGACTAGCGCTCTCGGTAGTGCTGTCGGTGCTGAGCGTGGTGCTTGGCCTCGTGCCGTTCTACTGCATGTATAAAATGATATGCCTTTTCACCGCCGGTATAGCGAGCGCCGGCGCGATAGTCAAATGGTGCGTCATCGCGCTCGCGGTCTACGCGGCAAAGATACTGCATTTCAGTCTCTCCACCGGCGTCTCTCACGCCATGGCGTACACGATACTTGAGAGTCTGCGCCTACGGCTGGCCGACCGCTTTCTCCGCGCGCCGCTCGGCGACGTGGAAAACCACTCCATCGGCGAGATAAAGAGCATGATGGTGGATAAGATCGAGAACATTGAGCCGCCGCTCGCCCACATGATTCCTGAGGGCGCGGGGCACGTCGTCCTGCCCGTTATAAGCATCATTGCGCTGCTCTGCCTCGACTGGCGGCTCGCGCTCGCCTCGCTCGTAACCTTCCCGCTGTCCTTCATCTGCATGGGGCTGACCTTCAAGATAAGCGGCGACAGCTTCGCAAAATACGACCAGTCCAGCAGCGCCATGAACAGCGCCATTGTCGAATACATAGAGGGCATTGAGGTCATCAAGGCCTTCGGCCGCGCGGGCGTCAGCTACGAAAAATACGCGGGTGCGATCAAGGATTTCCGCACCTTCGTCGTAAAATGGCTCACCAGCACCTTCGTCACCATGAAGCTGATTTGCGCTCTTCCCGTCAACGCTGATAGGCGTGCTGCCCGTCGCGCTGGCGCTGGCAAACGCCGGGACGATAAGCGCGCCGGAAGCCGCGCTCGCGGTAATGCTGTCGATATCCATGGTCGGCTCCCTCGCCAAGCTCGAAGTCTTTTCGGAGAATATGCGTCAGGTGAAGTTCACCGTAGAAAGCCTTGAAGAGTTTCTCGAAATGCCGGAGCTGCCCGAACCGGCACAGCGCGCGGAAATCACGCGCACCGACATCGCGCTCCGCAATGTACGCTTCTCCTACACCGGCAAACAGAAGGACGAGGTGCTGCGCGGCATCGACCTCACGCTCCCCGAAGGCCGCTTCACGGCGCTCGTCGGCCCGTCTGGCGGCGGCAAGTCCACCGTCGCGAAGCTCATCGCCCGCTTCTGGGACGTCACGTCCGGCGAGATAAGCATCGGCGGCGTAAACGTCAAGGACATGCCGCTCAGCCAGCTCTCGGAGTACGTGATCTTCGTCACGCAGGGCAACTTCCTCTTCCGCTGCTCGCTGATGGAGAACATTCGTCTCGGCAACCCCGCGCCGACTGACGAGGAGGTCAAGGCCGCAGCGCGCGCCATATTGAAGGACGCCCCGATAATCATCCTCGACGAGGCCACCGCGTTCACCGACCCCGAAAATGAGGACAAGATACAGCGCAGCATCGCGGCGCTGACGCAGGGCAAGACCCTGCTTGTGATTGCGCACCGTCTGTCCACGATCAGGAACGCGGACAACATCGTCGTGCTGAAAAACGGCGAGATCGCCGCAGAGGGCAGGCAGGAGGAGCTTTTGGAGAAATGCCCGCTGTATCGGGATATGTGGCAGGCGCACATCGGCGCGAAGAGCTGGGCGGTATCATCCGCGGCAAAGGAGGCGTGAGAAATGTTCAAATCGGTCAAGCGTATCATCGACTGGTGCGGAGAGTTCAAAGGCAAGCTGTATCTTGGCTTTGTTATGACCTTCTTTTCGCACATTTTTGCCGCCATGCCGCTGGCGCTCGCGGCGTACACGGTGGGGCAGCTCATCGAGTGCCGGCAGAGCGGCGCGGAGTTCGACGCCTCGTGGATATGGAAGGTCATCGTCATCCAGCTCGTTCTCGTGCTGCTGCGCTTTTTGTTTGACTACCTCCGCGCGCGGCTTCAGGAGCCGATAAGCTATCAGCTCACCGCCCGCGACCGGCTCGCCATCGGCGACGCGCTCAAGCGTGCGTCGCTGGGCTACTTCCAGACCGTCAGCACCGGCAACATCCTCAACTCCATCACCACCGGCCTCTCGACGCTGGAGAACATGGGCATCCGCATGATCGACAATTTTGTCGGCGGCTACCTCAATTTCATCGTCATCTTCATCGGCCTTGCGGTGTGCAGCCCGGTCACGGCGCTCATCGCGCTCGCCGCCGCGGCTCTGTCACTGTGCTGCATGCTGGTCATTTCGCATTACAGTCGCGTTAACGCGCCCGTGGAGGCGCAGGCCAACCGCGACATGACCGGCGCCGTGCTCGAATATCTCACTCACTTGCTCATTAACTCACCTCCAGATATGACAAAAGCGCCGGAGCGTTGATTCTGCAAAACCAACGACCCGGCGCTTAAATTCTTGTGATATTTATTTTTTGAGAATCGCAGTGCTTTCATACGACAAGTGTGCTTACCACACTTCAAGTTGCGCATAAAATGGCTTTGTCGCGGTTCAGGCCCTGTCAGTCGCTCGAAAACGGCGTTTGTCATCAATGGAAAAACGAAAAAATTTCCGAGCTGAAAAAGCCCGGAAAGCCTTGATGACACTGCGTTTGACGCAGTGTCATCAAAATTGGCTGACCATGATGGTGGAGAGCAGCGGACTCGAACCGTTGACCTTCCGCGTGTGAGGCGGACGCTCTAACCAGCTGAGCTAGCCCTCCATAAGCCTTTTCATTATACCATGATTCTGAAAAATTGCAAGCATAATTTTATCCGGGCGGGCACATTCACGGCATCCGTCGATCCGCACTCAATAAAACCCGCGCGTGTTTTCTGTTATGTAAACAGCATTATGTATATGCGGTAATCTTTCACCGAGGTCTTTCGCCAAGTCCTCAGTTCTTTAGCGTGCGCAGTTTATTGTTTTTCGATAAATTTTAGTTGACAAACGATATTCTCCGTGCTAAGCTATGGGCAGAAAAGGAGTGTTTGCCATGAACTGGAGCACAAACAAAAGTATACTTCTCTCGCGCATATGCGTTGCGATATTCGCGCTGCTGCTCGCGGCGCTCGACTTTGGAGCCTATTGGCTGGTCAACGGGTATATACAGCTGCGCGGCATGGCGTGGCAGTCCGGTGCGGGCATGATCGCGACGCTGTACCTTTGCAGCATCTTCGGCTGGGTGCTGCTCTGGCAGATGTGGCGGCTCTTGGGCAATATCCGCTGCGGCGAGGTGTTTATCCCCGGCAACGTCCGCTGTCTGCGTCTCGTGAGCTGGTGCTGCGTGGGCGCGGGGGCAGTCTGCCTTGTCAGCACGCTGTTCTACATCCCCTTTGCCGCCATCACAATTGCAGCGGGCTTCATGGCGCTCATCGTGCGCATTGTCAAAAACGTGTTTGAGCAGGCCATCCGCATGAAGGATGAGCTGGATTACACGATTTGAGCCGAGGTGCAGCCATGGAAATACTCGTAAATCTGGACGTTATGATGGCGCGGCGCAAGATATCCGCCGGTGAGCTTGCCGAGCGCGTCGGCATCACCCCGGCAAACCTGTCCATTCTGAAAAACAACAAGGCCAAGGCCATACGCTTTTCAACGCTTATGGCGCTGTGTCACGAGCTGCAATGTCAGCCCGGGGATATTTTGGAGTTCATTGACGACCAAGGAGGGAAGCATGAATAAAAATATTAAAATAAGCCTTTCGCTGCTGCTGGTTTTCGCGCTGATGCTCGCGCTCTGCGGCTGCTCTGCCAAGGCAAAGGGCGTGACGCCGCTTCCCGGCGGCTGCGAGATAGAGCGCATCGGCAGCGGAGAATGTGTGCTATCGCGACGCGAAAGTGAGCGCGTGAGTTGCATACTGGTCGAGGACTACGTCTATGCCTACTGCGTCAGCGACAACAGGTCGTATATCGGCGTCAAGGCGCTGCCCTATGAGCTCGGGCTTGAGCTTGAGGGTGAGCTCTCCGCGCTGAGCGGTGCGGAGCTGCGGGACATGACTCTTTATTACCGCGTGTCGCTGCATGACGGCTCGGTCGAGGGCTATCGGAGTGAGGCGCAGTTTGATGAGCTCGACACGGGCTTTAGCGACTGGCTGAGCGTCGAGGGCTGAGCGCTCGGAGGCGAATATGGACAAAAACTTGAATAAGCCCGCCTTCAGCGCGGCAAGAAAAGAGCTTATCGCGGCACTTCTCAGCTACCTTGCCGCATATATCTACGTCGCCGCCCCCTTCGGCGGTGAGCTTGAGCTGTGGCTGCTCGTATTTACGGCGATTTATTTTGCACTGGTCGAGTATCTATGCGTATCGCGCCGCCGGGTCTGGGAAAGCTGGGTCTGGCTCGGCTGTATGCTCTCCGCCGTCTGCTCCTATGTTTTCTCTCCCTGCGAGGTCTGGGGGAAATCCGCGACCTTTATTTTCGCAAATATATTTGCGGTCTGGTGGACGATGAGCCGCGCCGGGGTGCTGCTTGACGGCGAAAGCGGTCACTTCCTGCCCTTCGACGCGCTCAATGGCTTTGTTCTTCTGCCCTTCGGCAACTTCTTTCTCCGCGTGAGAACCTGGTGGCATTTTGCCTCCCGTCCCCGCCGCGAGGGGAAGAAGCTTAACACAAGCGCGCTCGTCGGGAGCATAATCGCGGTGCTGCTGGCTCTGCTGCTGCTTCTCAGCGCTCTTGAGCATCTCAGCGGCGCGGACGCGGGCTTCGGTACTCTGGTCGGGAATATCACCGGATTTTTTACCAATAATGTAAATCTTGTAAACTTTTTCTTTAAGCTTCTCGTAAGTCTGCCGGTCGGCGCGTATATCTTTGGTCTTATTTCCGGCAGTATGCGCCTTAGCCCGCAGCGCATCACGGAGCGGCGCGGCTTTCTCGAGTCCCTGCTCGGTCAGCTTCGCATAGTCCCGGCAAGGGTCTGGAGCATGTGCCTTGCGGTGTTTATCGCGGTTTATGCGGTGTTCTTCGTGATGCAGGGCGGCTATATTTTCGGCGCGTTCTCGCGGACTCTGCCCGAGGGGATGACCGTTGCGCAGTATGCGCGTCAGGGCTTTTTTGAGCTGTGCCGGGTCATGGCGCTGAACTTTGTGCTCCTCTGGCTCGTCACTCGGATGAGCGCACAGCCCGTGCGTGAGCGGCGGCTCAGTCTTGCGCTCTGCCTCGCGCTGCTTGCCGAGAGCATACTCTTTGCGGTCGTGGCGCTTTCAAAGCTTGCGCTGTATATCGACTGCTTCGGCTTCACCCCGCTGCGCCTTGAGAGCACATGGCTTGCCTCCGTGCTGCTTGCAGGCTGCGTCGCCGCCGCGTATTCGCTCATCACCGGCCGCCGCTCCTGCCGCGCATGGATGATATTCGGCGCCGTGACGCTCAGCGCCCTATGCTGGATATAATATAAAACAAAATTCCCCACCATTGAAAAAAGTGAACTGCACCCCGTTTGTTAGACAAGTATGGTAAAATACTTGTACTAAGAAATGGGGTGCTTTATTATGCCAAAAGGAATTCCAAACAAACGGTATACACCGGAATTCAAGAAGCTGGTCGTAGAAACCATGATGAAAGAAAAGCTGAGTTGCCGTGAAACGGCAAGACGGTTCGAAATCAGCGATCACAAGTGTGTTGCCGCATGGGAGCGAATCTATCTGGAAGAAGGCGCGGAGGGGCTCGCCATCGAACGGCGCGGCCGCAGCAGTAAGGGTCGTCCGCCAAAGCAGCTGCCGAAGGAGGTAGAAGAAGATCTGCTGGCAGAGGTTCAGCGGCTGCGCGCAGAGAATGACTACCTAAAAAACTTGCAGGCCTTGGTTTTGGAAGACGAGCGACGCCAGCACAAAAAACGCTGGTAGTTCAGAA
>URPD01000006.1 GCA_900549645.1 uncultured Eubacteriales bacterium | reverse complement strand
CCCCGCTGCTCTCTTATCCGCGCCCTGCTGCACATGTTCTTTGACAGACTGACAATCCCGCATCACTTCTGTGATGCGGGATTTTGCTATGTTTACTTGTTTTTCAGCGAGGATTCCACGAGCGCGTTGAACAGCGGGTGGGCGCGGTTCGGGCGGCTCTTGAACTCCGGATGGAACTGCACGCCTACGAAGAAGCGGTGATCGCTCAGCTCGACGGCCTCGACGATGTGCCCGTCGGGGGACTGGCCGCAGAGCGTCATGCCCGCGCCGGTGAGAGTCTCACGGTAGTCGTTGTTGAACTCGTAACGATGGCGGTGACGCTCGCGTATCTCGTCACAGCCGTAGCACTCGTGCATACGCGTGCCGGGCAGGATATGGCACGGGTACGCGCCGAGACGCAGTGTCGCGCCCTTGTCGATAGTCTCGCTCTGGTCGGGCAGGAAGTCGATTATCTTGTGCTCAGAGGTCTTGCTGAACTCGCCGGAGTTTGCGTCCGCAAGGCCGCAGACGTGGCGCGCGAATTCGATGACGGCTATCTGCATGCCGAGGCAGATGCCGAGATAGGGGATGTCGTGCTCACGGCAGTATTTCGCGGTGGTTATCATGCCCTCAATGCCGCGGTCACCGAAGCCGCCGGGGACGATTATTCCATCACAGCCGGCGAGCTGCGCGGCGACATTGTCCTCGGTGATGTCCTCGCTGTCGATCCAGCTGATATCCACCTGCGCGCCGCACTCGTAGCCGCTGTGATGCAGCGCCTCGGCGACGGAGAGATACGCGTCGTGCAGCTGCACATATTTGCCGACAAGGCCGATAGTGACCTGACGGCTGGGATGGCGGATGCGGTCGACCAGCGCTTCCCACTCCTTGAGGTCGGGGGTCTTGCCCTCCAGCCCCAGCTCGCGGCACACAACGGAGGAAAGTCCGTTTGCTTCAAGCATGAGCGGCGCTTCGTAGAGATTGGGCAGGGTCAGATTTTCGATGACGCAGTCGGGCTTGACGTTGCAGAACATGGCAATCTTTCTGAAGATGCTGTCCTCCAGCGGCTCGTCACAGCGCAGGACGATGATGTCGGGCGAGATGCCCATGCCCTGAAGCTCCTTGACGGAGTGCTGGGTGGGCTTGGTCTTGTGCTCGTCGCTGCCGCGCAGGAAGGGGACGAGGGTGACGTGGATGAACAGGGAGTTGCCGCGCCCCTGCTCAAGCCCTATCTGGCGGATCGCCTCAATGAAGGGCTGGCTCTCGATATCGCCGGTCGTGCCGCCGATCTCGGTTATGACGACGTCGGCGTTCGTCTTCTTGCCGACGCTGTAAACAAATTCTTTTATCTCGTTCGTGATGTGCGGGATGACCTGCACGGTCTGGCCGAGGTATTCGCCGCGGCGCTCCTTGTTCAGCACGTTCCAGTAGACCTTGCCGGTGGTGAGGTTTGAAAAGCGGTTCAGATCCTCGTCGATGAAGCGCTCGTAGTGGCCGAGGTCGAGGTCGGTCTCGGCGCCGTCCTCGGTGACGTAGACCTCGCCGTGCTGGTAGGGACTCATCGTGCCAGGGTCGACATTGATGTAGGGGTCGAGTTTCTGCGCGGCAACCTTCAGTCCGCGCGCCTTCAGAAGGCGGCCAAGCGACGCGGCGGTTATGCCCTTGCCAAGACCAGAAACAACGCCGCCGGTAACGAAAATGTACTTGCTCATATCGGTATCTCTCCTCATGTGCGCAGTGCTACGCGATGCGCGAATATAAAAATAAAACGTTCTCCGATGCCTAAAGGGGGCAGTTGGCCCCATACATCAGCGAACGCTTTCATGCAAAAAAATACCGATATCCAAATTACTGTAATAGTATACAGCAGCTTTTTTGATTTGTCAATACCGAAAATCGAAAAAATTTGGGCGGCCTTATTGGCCGCCCAAATCGGGGTAACTCGGATTATTCGTAGAGCGCTTTGAGCTTCATCAGGTGCTCGTAGCGAGCCTTGGCGTTGTCCTCGGATTCCTTGAAGAGTCTGTCGGCTCTTGCAGGGAACTCGCGGGTCAGACGGCTGTAACGAGCCTCGTTCATCAGAAACTCCTGATAGCCGCCGGCCGGCTCCTTGCTGTCGAGCGTGAAGGGCTTCTCGGCGTCAGGGTTGAAGCGGAAGAGGTTCCAGTAGCCGCACTTGACTGCCTTCTCCATCTCCTTCTGGCAATTCTCCATGCCGCCCTTGATGCTGTGCATCTCGCAGGGGGAGTATGCGATGATGATGGAGGGACCCTTGTGGGCTTCCGCCTCGGCGATGGCCTTCAGGGTCTGAACCTTGTTTGCGCCCATTGCGATCTGGGCAACATAGACATAGCCGTAGGTCATGGCAATCTCGGCGAGAGACTTGGACTTGATCTCCTTACCGGCTGCCGCGAACTGCGCGACCTGACCGATGTTGGAAGCCTTGGAAGCCTGTCCGCCGGTGTTGGAGTAGACCTCGGTGTTGAACACGAAGATGTTGACATCTTCGCCGGAAGCGAGAACATGGTCAACGCCGCCGAAGCCGATATCGAAGGCCCAGCCGTCGCCGCCGAAGATCCAGCAGGACTTCTTGTTCAGGTAATCCTTCTTCTCAAGTATCTCGGAAGCGAGAGTGCAGGCCTCGCAGGTGCACCACTTGGCGCCCGCTGCCTTTGCGGCCTTCGCGCCCTCAAGCATCTCTGCGTAGTCGGGCTTGGAAGCGAAGAACTCGATGGTCTCGTCGATGGTGTTGGTGTTCTCTTCGAGCGCCTTGACAAGTGCCTTCGCGGGCTTCTGGTTGGCGTTGCCGTCATCGTAGGTGTCGAGCCATGCCTGAGCCGCGGTCTTTATCGCCTCGGCGCAGTAAGGAACGGCGATGAGGGCTTCGACCTTGGCCTTGAGGTCGTCACGGATCTTCTTCTGGCCGAGGTACATGCCGAGGCCGTGCTCAGCGTTATCCTCGAACAGGGAGTTTGCCCATGCGGGGCCGTGGCCTTCCTTGTTGACGGTGTAGGGAGAGGTAGCCGCGGGACCGCCCCAGATGGAGGAGCAGCCGGTGGCGTTGGAGATCATCATGTGATCGCCGAAGAGCTGGGTTACGAGGCGGGCATAGCTGGTCTCGGCGCAGCCTGCGCAGGAGCCGGAGAACTCAAGGTACGGCTGTGCGAACTGGCTGAACTTGACGTTGTCCGCGACGAACATTTCGGGCTTGTCGGAAACCTTCTCGACCATGTAGTCGAAGACTTCCTGCTGCTCGGCCTGACTCTCCATCGGAACCATCTCGATAGCGTGGACGGCGCACTGGCTGATGCAGACGCCGCAGCCCATGCAGTCCAGAGGAGAAACTGCCATTGCGAACTTGTACTCGCCCTTGCCCTTGCCTGCCTTGATGTCGGCGAGCTTGGTCTGAGCGGGAGCGGCGGCTGCCTCTGCCTCGGTCAGAGCGAAGGGACGGATGGTAGCATGCGGGCAGACGAACGCGCACTGGTTGCACTGTACGCACTTCTCGGCATCCCACTTCGGGACGGAGACGGCGATGCCGCGCTTCTCATATGCGGATGCGCCCAGCTCGAAGGTACCGTCGGCGTGATCGACGAAGGTGGAAACGGGCAGAGAGTCGCCGTCCATCTTGTCGATGGGGTCAAGGATGGAGCGAACCATCTTGACGGTCTTGGGTCTGCCGGTCTCTTCGACGGCCTCGGTGTGATCCTCGGCGGTCTTCCAAGACTCAGGAACATCGACCTTGACGTAGGCGGTAGCGCCGGCGTCGATGGCGGCATAGTTCATGTCGACAACGTCCTGACCCTTCTTGAGGTAGGAGTGCAGGGCAGCATCCTTCATGTACTGGATGGCCTCGGCCTCAGGCATGACCTTTGCCAGAGAGAAGAATGCGGACTGGAGAATGGTGTTGGTGCGCTTGCCCATGCCGATCTTCTTGGCGAGGTCGATGGCGTTTATCATGTAAAGCTGGATGTTGTTGTTTGCTATGTAGCGCTTGGAAGCAGCGTCGAGGTGATGCTCAAGCTCCTCGAAGTCCCACTGACAGTTGACGAGGAAAACTCCGCCGGGCTTAACGTCACGGACGATGGGGAAGTGCTTGGTTATATAGGAAGGCACATGACACGCGACGAAGTCGGCCTTGTTGATGTAGTACGGGCTCTTGATGAGCTTGTCACCGAAGCGCAGGTGGCTGATGGTGACGCCGCCGGTCTTCTTGGAGTCGTACTGGAAGTAAGCCTGAACAAACTTATCGGTGTGGTCGCCGATGATCTTGATGGAGTTCTTGTTCGCGCCGACGGTGCCGTCGCCGCCGAGACCCCAGAACTTGCACTCGATGGTGCCCTCTGCCGCGGTGTTCGGGGCGGGGACTTCTTCGAGGGACATGTTGGTCACGTCGTCAACGATGCCGATGGTGAACTGACGCTTCATCTCGTCCTTCTTCAGCTCGTTGTAAACGGCGAAGACGGAGGCGGGAGGAGTATCCTTGGAGCCGAGGCCGTAGCGGCCGCCGATGACCTGAATGTCGGTCTTGCCGGCGTTTGCCAGAGCGGTCATAACGTCGAGGTAGAGAGGCTCGCCCTGTGCGCCGGGCTCCTTGGTGCGGTCAAGAACTGCGATCTTCTTGCAGGTTGCGGGGATGGCTGCGATGAGCTTATCCGGGCAGAACGGACGGAACAGACGAACCTTGACAAGGCCGACCTTCTCGCCCTGAGCGGTCAGATAGTCGATGACTTCTTCTGCGACGTCGCAGATGGAACCCATGGCGACGATGACGCGCTCTGCGTCGGGTGCGCCGTAGTAGTTGAAGAGCTGGTAGTCGGTGCCGAGCTTGGCGTTGATCTTGCCCATGTACTCTTCGACGATAGCGGGGACTGCGTTGTAGTACTTGTTGGAGGCCTCACGGTTCTGGAAGAAGATATCTCCGTTCTCGTGGGAGCCGCGCATGGTGGGATGCTCGGAGCTGAGTGCGCGCTCGCGGAATGCCTTGACGGCGTCCATGTCGACCATGTCCTTGAGATCGTCATAATCCCAGACTTCGATCTTCTGCAGCTCGTGAGAGGTGCGGAAGCCGTCGAAGAAGTTGATGAACGGGACGCGACCCTTGATGGCTGCAAGGTGAGCGACGGGGGAAAGGTCCATGACTTCCTGAACGTTGGTCTCTGCCAGCATCGCAAAACCGGTCTGGCGGCAGGCCATAACGTCGCTGTGGTCGCCGAAGATGTTCAGAGTGTGGCTGGCGACGGTACGCGCGCTGACGTGGAACACGCCGGGCAGCAGCTCGCCTGCGATCTTGTACATGTTCGGGATCATCAGCAGCAGACCCTGAGAAGCGGTGTAGGTCGTGGTCAGAGCGCCCGCGTTGAGGGAGCCGTGAACCGCGCCGGCAGCGCCGGACTCAGCCTGCATCTCCTGCACCTTGACGGTGGTGCCGAAGATGTTCTTCCTGCCTGCAGCCGACCACTGGTCGACATAGTCGGCCATGGGGCTGGACGGGGTGATGGGGTAGATAGCGGCGACTTCGGTGAATGCGTAGGATACATGGGCGGCCGCGTTGTTGCCGTCCATTGTCTTGAAGTGTCTCTGCATTTCTATTTTCATCTCCATTAAAAATATTTGCCATTGCCTGTCTTTGTCCTGTACAGACGTATCCAATATAACATTAAAACGTCAAAATGTAAACAGATTATCGGAGTAAAATTAGTGCAAAAATACACGTTTCGCCTATCTGACGGACATATTTGTAGGAATGACCAAAAGATATCGGCATTTCGGGCATTACGGAGAAGAAATTGTTCTTGTGTTTGCGGGAATTTTATATTATAATCATACATCGGCCATGATTTCCGGCCGATAAATAACAAACGGAAAGGAACTCGTATCTTATGGTGAATATAACTAACGACATCGGAACCATCAGCATCACCAGCGAGGTCTTTACGAATCTTGCCGGAGACGCCGCGACAAGCTGCTTTGGCGTCAAGGGAATGGTTGCGTGCAGCAAGGAAGGCGGCCCGTGGCAGCTCCTGCGCCGTGAGTCAATGTCGAAGGGCATCGTGGTGCACTTTGACGACGAGGGCGGCGTCTCGCTGGAGCTTCACATAGGGGTTGACCGCGGGGTCAACTTCAGTGCGGTCTCCCGCAGCATTATGAACGAAGTGAGCTACAAGCTCGCCAAGTCCACCGGCGTACCCGTAAAGAGCGTGGATGTTTATATAGATACAATTATCGGGTAAGCCAGCTTGCCCCGGAGGTGTTTCACTTGAGAGAATATATTGACGCTGCGGCGTTCAAGGAAATGATGCTCTGCGCGGACGCCGCGCTCAGCGACAATATTCAGATAATCAACGATCTTAACGTTTTCCCCGTCCCCGACGGCGATACCGGCACCAACATGAGTCTTACCATGAACAGCGCCGCCGCCGAGCTGAGGAAGAAGAGCTTCGACGCAATTGACGCCGCGGCCTCCTGCGTCGCATCCGCGCTGCTGCGCGGCGCGCGCGGCAACTCCGGCGTTATCCTGTCGCTGCTGTTCCGCGGGATATCCCGCCGCCTCAAGGGCATCGAGACTGCGGGCGCGGCGGAATTCGCCGGCGCGCTGTCCGACGGTGTCGACGCGGCATACAAGGCCGTTATGAAGCCCGCGGAGGGCACCATACTCACCGTCTCCCGCCTTGCCGCTGCCGCTGCGGTCGAGGCTGCGAACGCGGGCGCAAGCCTTGAAAGCGCGCTTGAGTGCGCGATTAGAGCGGGCGAAGAGGCACTGGAGGACACCGTGAACCTCAACCCCGTGCTGAAGAAGGCCGGAGTTGTGGACGCGGGCGGCATGGGCTTTATGACAATACTCAAGGCGATGCTCGCCTCCCTGCGCGGCGAGGTCACGGCTCCTGTGAGCGCCGCGAAGCCGAAGGCTCAGGTCGAGGAGAAGACCGCATTCGAGGTGTTCGATACCGAGGACATCACCTTCGCGTTCGACACGGTGTACATCGTCCGCAAGAACGACCCCGACGTCGATCTCGACCCGCTGCGCGCCTACCTCAACAGCATCGGCGACTCGCTGGTCATCGGCGAGGACGACGAGTCCTTCAAGGTTCACGTCCATACCAACATCCCCGGCGACGCGCTCAACGAGTCGCAGAAGTACGGTACGCTGGAGCTTGCGAAGATAGAGAACATGCGCACCCAGCACGACGATATACTCGCCGGCAAGAAGGCGCAGACCACGGACGATCTGGAGCAGATCGAAGCCGAGCTGGAAGCCGCCGAGAACGAGGACAAGATTGCCGCGCCTGAGAAGGAATACGGCATTGTCGCCGTCTGCGCGGGCGCGGGAATGGAGGCGCTGTTTCAGGAGCTGGGAGCCGACGCGATAGTCACCGGCGGCCAGACCATGAACCCCTCCACGAACGACATCCTCAAGGAGATAAACCGCACCCCGGCCTCGACCGTGTTCGTGTTCCCCAATAACAAGAACATCATCATGGCGGCGGAGCAGTGCGTCCCGCTGACGGATAAAAAGGTCGTCGTCATGCCGACCAAGACCGTGCCGCAGGGCATCTCCGCGCTGCTGAATTTCAACCCCGAAAACAGCGAGGAGCAGCTGGAGGCGGATATGAAGGAGGCCATCTCCCATGTCCACACCGCGATGGTGACCTACGCCGCGCGCGACTCCGATTTTGACGGCCACATCATCCACGCGGGCGAATACCTCGCACTGATGGACGGCGCGCTGCTCGGCAGCTACACGAACATCAAGACTCTGTTCAAAGAGCTGAGCTGGGCGTTTGACGAGATCGCGCCCGAATTCATCACCGTGTACTACGGCAAGGACGTGCAGGAGGACGATGCGCAGGAGGCGGCCAAGACCATCATCGACTGCTTCCCCGACGCGGAGGTAAGCGTCGTTTCCGGCGGCCAGCCCGTGTACTACTACATGATCTCCGTTGAATAAAGACTGATATTGATATAAAAAGGTTCCTGACGCTTTCGTCAGGAACCTTTCAGCTTGTCAAAAAAGTCCTGTGAGGACTTTTTTTGACAAGCTTCATCCGCCGAGCATTTTGATATTATCAAAATGCTGCTTTGCTCCAAAAGTCGTTGATGTATCAAGACTTTTGGACGGCGGTTTATTGTATTTGAGGCGGGCCTTGCCCCCTCAAGCTCCCCCGCTGCTCTCTTATCCGCGCCCTGCTGCACATGTTCTTTGACAGACTGAAAAGGTTCCTGACGCTTTCGTCAGGAACCTTTTTTGTCAACGCGGTACAGTTCCGGGTGCATACTGGAGCAGAAGTATGTATAGCCAAGCTCGCTGTCGCAATACGCGGAGTAGATCCCGCCGCCCTGAACGAAGTTTGCCTGAAACACGACCCACGGCTCCATCAGGCGTTCGCCCTCAAGCAGCCGCCGCGCGGCGTCCACACATTCCGCCGTCGGCATGAGCACGTACGCAAATTCAAAGGTGTCGACCTCCTGATACTGCCCCGGCTCGTACACAACGTCATGGATGCTGTCCGGAAACTCCGGCGACGCGACGCGGTTGAGCACGACCTCGCCGACGCACATGCGCCAGTCGTCGCTGAGCTGTGGGCTGCCCGCCTCGGCGCAGATTATCTTCGCCAGCAGAAACAGCTCGTCAAAATCCAGCTTTGTTTCACCGGTGAGCTCAATGTCGATCTGCTCGTTGCGGCATATCGAGGCGGCGCGCCCCGCCTCGATGTCGCCGACCTCCGCCGCGTGCAGCATGATGGCGAGGTAGTCCACCTTCGGGTCGTAATCCGCGTGTCCGGGCGGACTGAGGGCGAGCATGAGCGCCAGTGCCAGCAGTGCTGAGATAAGCTTTTTCATTTCGTTTCCTCCTATACTGTGCGTACAGTATAGCGGCAGACAGCCGGGAAACTTGTCGCATCCGGGCTTCGCGGGAAATAAAAATTTTCCGGAGCGCGGCGGGAAAAGAAAAAGCCGCATAAAGTGTGAAAATCCGCCTGATTTCGAGCTTTCAGCCCAAAATCAGGCGGATCGTATTCTCTACCCGCTTATCAGAACGCGGGGAGGAGTATAGTTGCGACGCCGCCGTTTATGACGGCTTCGATGGAGTACATCGGCCGGTAGAAGTTCTTGGAGTCACCTGCGTAGACGATATTGACCGTGCGGCACTGCACCACGTCTATCTCACTGGAGATCATTACGCCGCCGGTGCAGATGAATTCGCCGCGGCGTATGAGCCGGGCCACGCCGTCGGCGCTGAGGGTGTATTCCTCGCCGAGCGGGAGCATGGTGTACAGCTCATAATCGAGGTATTCGAGACGGCCGTCGTGTACACTGAAATTGACGCTGCCGTTATAGATCTCATTGCCGCTGTGCAGAAAATCGGCGGTGAGGCGGTATTCGCCGTCGTCGGCGATCTCGCGCGTGAGACCGGCGGGCAGCGGGCGGCCGATGCTGTCAAGCAGCTTGTACGCAAGCTCGAACGGGTCTGAGCCGTCGCCCTCGCCGCCGCTGTACAGCGTGAAGTTGAAGGTCGCGTCGTTATAGCACCACAGCAGCGCCTGCGCGTCGGTCGAGCGGTAGAGCAGCACGGAGTCGTACGCGCTCTTGTAACTGCGGTCACGGGTGAAGCCGAGCGCGGAGAATATATCGTCTGCGGCGGCGTCCGCGCTGTCGGACGGAGCGGCGAGAGAATAGACCTCAAGCTTCGAGGGCAGCATGTCCGCTATCATCGAGCATTCCACGGCGGCGCGCTTCACTTCGTAGGGGCTGCCGGTCTCGCAGGGGAGGTAGCCGTATGGCCGTGCGGAATAGGAGATGAGCAGCGCCGCAGTCAGCGCCACGGGGACGGCGGTTTCAACGCAGTGCCAGACAATGTTCCGCCTGCCGCCGCAATGAGTCGGGAATATCATCGCGCACAGCCCGCCGCCGAACAGCGTGCCGAGCATACCGAGGATCGGTCGGTCAATGTCGAATGAGCCGTAGCCGAAGAGCAGCTGAAGCCCCTCAAGCGCCAGCGCGTATACCAGAGAGAAGAGCGGGATAAAATATTGCAGCCGCCTGCGGCGGATGACCAGCGTCAGCAGGAAGCCGAAGGGGATGAACAGGCCGGAGGTCAGAATTATGAGCTGTGACAGGCTCACTCCGGTGTCGGCCATGGCGGAATAGATACTGCGCAGGGGGTAGAGGTTCAGAGCGTTCTCGCCGCTGTGCCCGGTCGTGAAGAGTATCATGCTCAGCGAGATCAGATACCACAGCGTCACAAACCACAGCGCCTGCCGCTTCGGGGAAGCGCCGCTCCGCTTGCGCACGGCAAGGCAGAATATCAGAAAAATACCCGAACAGAGAACCAGCGCCGAGAGGCAGAGACTCGCGTATGTATATAAATATGTTCCGAAAGCAGACATAAGTTTCTCCAAATGCAGCGCCGCTACCGTGCGGCATGATGCCTTGTTAACTGATAATATTATTGTACACCACTTTTTATCAAAAATGGTCGAATTTAAGCAATCTTTAGATTTGAAATGCAATTTTGTCGTAATGCACAAGTTGATGGGCGCGTATACTTATATATACGGAAAAGCTGTGGAATTGTTGCAGTATTCGGTCGAAAAAAGCAAGAATAGCATTTTCAACAAAAATCAGCGCGCGATTTTGTGCACAGTGTTCAGCGCCGTTTATGCGATATACCAAAACGAGATATAATTAATATACCAGTTTGGTATGCTTGTGCCAAGGGGTGGGCATATGAGATTAAAGGCGCTGAGAGAAAAACGGGGGGATATCCCAGCTGAAGCTTGCAATGGATCTGGGGCTGAATCAAAACAGCATAAGTAGGTACGAATCCGGCGCGAGGGAGACGGATTACAAGACGCTGATCGCGCTGGCGGATTATTTTGACGTGTCGATAGACTATATCCTTGAACGGACGGACAAGCCCAAGATGAACCGGTAGGTTTTTTCAAATGGCGGAGAATTCTATGGAATGAAGAAATTCGGACAAGTCCTCGGCGGTACGCCGGGGGCTTGTCCGATTAAGCAAGCAGAGCAAAAAAGTGTTGCGGGTTGAGGATGTGTAGAGTTTGTATAATATAGCTTTTTCGCCCATATCGCTTTAACAGCATTATCTATTATAATGCCGTTAGATGGTTCATGTCAACAACTTCATTACATAAACTAATGCAGAGAGGTGGAGTTGACATGCCAGAAAAGAAGGATCTGAATGTTTTGATAGGGACGAATATCCGTCAGGCGCGTGAGGCCGCGGGCTATACGCAGGAGAGGTTTTCGGAGATGATAGGCATCGGCCCGAAGAGCCTGTCGGCGATCGAGCGCGGCACGGTCGGCATATCGCTTGCGGCGCTGAAGCGGGTGTGCTCGGTGCTGTCCGTTTCAAGCGACTCGATAATCTTCGGGCGCACCGAGGAAAACGACGTCTCGGCGCTGACGGCGCGGCTCGCGCTGCTGACCGAGGAGGAGTTCAGGCTGTGCAGCGAGATAATCTGCAAGCTGCTTGAAGCGCTCCAGCACGGGAAAAGCTGAAAAACACCGGCGTGTTGAAAAGCAACACGCCGGTGTTTTGTAGTTATAAATTGTCCTGCGCCGAAAATACCGACTGTGCGAGCAACGCCGCGCCGCATACCGGCGTGTCATGCGCGGCATGGAACATCGGGTTGTGCCACAGGCAGGGCTTCTCTCCGGGGACGCCGGAGCCGAGAAAATAGAAGAAGGAGGGGACGCCCTCGCTCAGCAGCGAGAAATCCTCCGACGCCATGTTAACGGAGGGAACCTTTACGTTTTCCACCCCGAATACCGCGGCGCCCGCGTCCGACGCGGCCTTCAGCAGCGACTCGCTGTTGAAAACTCCGCGCGTGATCGGTATCAGCTCAAGCTCACAGGCGCAGCCGAATTCCTCCGCAGTGCCGTGCGCCATAAGCTCAACACGCTTGAGGATGCGCTCGCGCACGTCCTCTTCAAGACTGCGGATGTTGCCGGTTATCTCGGCGTCGTCGATCGTGGTGGCGAACGGCGTACCGGACTGGATGGAGCACACGGTCAGCACGGCGGACTCAAGTGGGCCGACATTGCGGCTTATGATAGTCTCAAGCGACATGACGAGGCTGGCGATGGCCACCGTCGGGTCGACATTTTTCTGCGGCGTGCTCGTATGGCCGCTTTTGCCGATGAACTTAATGCGGAAGCCATCTTTGAACGACATGAGCGGCCCGGCCTTGACGCCGACGGTGCCGACAGGCAGCTCCGGCAGATTGTGCAGCCCGAAAACGGCGCTGGGCTTGTACTGCGAAAAGACGTTGTGCTCAAGCATGTACTTTGCGCCCTTGAGCTTTTCCTCCGCCGGCTGGAACACAAAGAGCACGTTCGCGCGAAGCTCGTCCCGGTGCGCGCTCAGCAGCATCGCCGCGCCGAGCAGCCCCGCCGTATGGGTGTCGTGCCCGCAGCCGTGCATGACTCCGGGCGTGAGGGATTTGTCCGGCCGGTCATATTCCTCGTGCTGCACGATAGCGTCGATGTCCGCGCGCAGCGCGATGGTCGCGTCCCCGCGGCCGCGGAGCAGCCCCACGACGCCGGTCTCAAGACCAAGGTCAAGTATCTCAATGCCGAGCTTCTCAAGCTGGGCGCGGATGATGGCGCTTGTGCGCTTTTCCTCAAAGCTCAGCTCAGGATGGGCGTGAAGGTCGGCAGTAATCGAATAAATCTGTTCGGAATAGTGTTTTTTTGCCTCTTCAAGAAGGTTCAAAAGTCGTCACTCCTTTCCCCACAACATTTTAAGTATAAGATTTGCCGTCGGAAAACACAAGAGAAAAAATAAAAATCGCGAAATAACCAAAAATCTATCGAAAATTCTGTACATAGTGTCAATTGCAAATAGACAAAAACATGTTTATTATATAACTTGAAAAAAGTCATAGGGAAGTTAAACGATTATCCGGGAGCAAACATCCCGAAAAACGCAGTAAACGCAGATGAATGGTAGAAAAGTAAGCTATGCGACAATAAAAGATGTTGCAGAGCTGGCCGAAACGTCTGTGGCGACCGTATCGTATATTCTCAGCGGAAAGTCCGAAAAGAGCTTCCGACAGGATACGGTAGACAGGGTTATGGCGGCTGTCGAGGAGCTGAATTACAGCAAGAACGCAATCGCCTCCGGCCTGCGCGGCAATAAGCGCGGCATGATCTACATCATTATCCCTCAGTTTTCAAACATATACTACACGCGAGTGTGCGAAGCGATAGAAAATGTTCTGTTTGAAAACGGACTTGTCCCCGTGATATGCGACACGAGAGAAGACCCGGAGCGTGAAAAGCGCCTGCTTGAGCTTGCGATAAGCCAGCGCTGCGACGGGATAGTGCTTGGGCCTACGATCAGAGGCTGGGAGAATACGGCGGCGGTCAGAAGCCTGAATATCCCGCTTGTCGTGGTCGGGCGCGAGCTTGGCTCGCCCAATGACCAGAAGTCCTACTATTATGTAGGGGACGACAGCTATCAGGCCGGCTACCTTGCCGGAAGCGTCCTCGCAAAGGGCGGACATGAATCCATCGGAGTTATCGATTGGGGAAGCCAGATCGGCTCGGCAATTGACCGAAGCAACGGCTTCACGGCGGCGATAAAAAAGCATTGCCCCGGTGTGAAGCTCATGCATGCGTCAAGCATGATCGTTGATGTAGATACCGGATACCAGCTTACGAAGCGCATATTCGGCGATAAAATGCCCAATGCACTCTTTTACAGCTACCATGTATTGGCGCAGGGAGGCATAACCTACCTTCACGAGCGTGGCCTGCGCATCCCTGAGGATGTGACGATCTCAATGGTCGGCACACCGTCGTGGGCGAAGCTGCTGGAATCGCCGTGCACGATGGTAAATCAAAATGAAGATTGGGTTGGATCAACGGCGGCGAAGATAATGCTCCGTCTTATAGACGGAGATACGTCGAGCCTGCTCATGTCGGAATATCGGCATGTGTGCCGCTGCCAGCTCGTTGAACACAGCGGCTTCAGAAAAGCCGCGTCAAATTAGCAACGTTTACCGAAACAAGACATTTTGGTAAACGTTGCAAAATAGGACAGGTTAAACGATTAACCCAGATTTAGTTAACTACTTCACCGGAAAGAACCGGTTTGTGCAATCTGAAAAAAGACCGTAGGGGAGAAAAGCCCCGGAAAAAGACATGATTTCTGAAAATTGTGTCTTAACTTTAGCAAAGTTAAACGATTAACTAATTTTTCACTCATTTCACCTTTTGTTTAACCTGCACAGAAAAGTCAGCAAATTCAATTTATATATATTATGTTTGCTCAAAAAATGGAAGGACGGTAAGATTATGAAAAAAGTTGTTATTGCTCTCGGCGGAAACGCTCTTCAGGCAAGAGGCGAGGCCGCGACCAGCGAAAACCAGCTTAAGAACGTCATGGTGACCGCAGAGCACATCGCCAAGATAATCGGCGAGGGCTACAAGGTCATCGTCAGCCACGGCAACGGCCCCCAGGTCGGCAGAATCCTGCTCCAGAACGAGGCCGGCAAGAACGTGACTCCTCCGATGCCGATGGACGTCTGCGGCGCAATGACTCAGGGCATGATCGGATATCACATCCAGCAGGGTCTCTCTCAGGTTCTCCGCGAGAACGGCATTGACAAGCCCGTCTGCACCCTCGTGACTCAGGTCGAGGTCGACAGCGCTGACCCCGCATTCCAGAATCCCACCAAGCCTGTCGGCGCTTTCTACACCGAGGAAGAGGCCATGCAGATACAGGCCGAGAAGGGCTACGCGATGAAGAAGGACGCGAACCGCGGCTACCGCAGAGTCGTTCCCTCCCCCAAGCCCCAGAAGATCATCGAGATCGACACCATAAAGACCCTCGTCGACGGCGATACCGTTGTTGTCGCAGCAGGCGGCGGCGGAATCCCCGTGTGCAAGAAGGACGGCAAGTACGTCGGTATCGAGGCCGTTATAGACAAGGACTTCGCCTCCGAGGTTCTCGCAGAGCAGCTTGACGCGGACATCCTGATGATCCTCACTGAGGTCGAGAACGTCTGCCTCAACTTCGGCAAGCCCGACGAGAAGGTTCTGCATGAAGTCACTGCAGATGAGATGGACAAGTACGCGGCAGAAGGCCACTTCGCTCCCGGCAGCATGCTCCCGAAGGTTCAGGCCGTCAGCAAGTTCGTGCACTCCAAGCCCGGCAGAGTCGCAGTCATCACCTCTCTGGAGAACGCCGTCAACGGCATCACCGGTGTAAAGGGAACCATCATCAAAGGCTAAGCGTCATTCATTATATTAATTAGGAGTTATAAAAATGCGTGAAGTTATTCCTGTAAAATGCTCCATCGTCCGCGGCGGCACCAGCAAGGGCATCTTCATTATGGAAAATGAACTGCCCCGTGATCCCGAACTGCGCGACAAGTATATTCTTGAGATATTCGGCAGCCCCGATGTCCGTCAGATAGACGGTCTCGGCGGTGCGGACGTCCTCACCAGCAAGCTTGCGATAATCGGCCCGTCCAGCAGAGAAGATGCGGACGTCGATTATACCTTCGGTCAGGTCAGCTTCGTCGAGCCGAAGATCGACTACAAGTCCAACTGCGGCAACATCTCCGCCGGCGTTGCACCCTTTGCGATAAACAACGGCATTGTCAAGGCTGTTGAGCCTTACACCACCGTCCGCATCCATCAGGTCAACACCGACACCATCATCAACGCCAAGGTCGAGGTTCGTGACGGCAAGGCCGCTGTTGACGGCGACTTCCATATCGACGGTGTTCCCACTCTCGGCTCCACGATCGAGCTTGACTTCTCCGACAGCGTCGGCGGCATCACCGGCAAGCTCCTTCCGACCGATAACGTTGTTGACACCATCGTGACCGACGACGGCAAGAGCTACGAGGTCTCCGTGGTCGACGCGGGCATCCCAACCGTGTTCATTGAGGCCAAGTCCCTCGACATGAGCGGCATCGAGACTCCCCAGCAGATCGAGGGCAACGCGGCGCTTATGACCAAGATCGAAGAGATCCGCGGCCGCTGCGCGGTAAAGATGGGCTTCACCGACGATTACAAGAACGCCGTTAAGGATTGCCCCTACGCTCCGTTCTTCGCCATCGTCTCTCCGAGCCAGAGCTACCACACCTTCGACGGCAAGGACGTCAAGGGTGAGGACATCGACATCGTCAGCCGCCTCGTCTTCATGCAGAAGATGCATAAGACCCACCCCGTGACCGGCACCGTGTGCATGTCCACCGCGGCCCGCATCCCCGGCAGCATCGTCAACCGCAATCTCTCCGAGCGCGGCAAGGCCGAGCGCCGTATATGGATCGGCCACCCGGCAGGCGTTATCCCGGCGGTCTCCGTCCTCGACAACGTTGACGGCGAGTACAAGCTCCGCACCGCTGCCATTCTCCGCACCGCACGCGTCATCATGGACGGCACCGTATACGTGCGCCGCTCCAGAGTAGAGTAAGGGCGTTCAGCCAAAAGCTTTCAAATAAAAAAACAAAAAATTTCAGGAGGAAACCATGAGCAAGTATTTAGCAGAGCAGATTTCTGAAGTAGTTGTCAACACCCATTTTGAGGATCTGCCCCAGTATGCAGTTGACAAAGCAAAGATGCTGACCCTCGACGTTCTGGCCTCTATGGTCGGTACCCGCAAGGTCATCTCCAGCGAAATCGCCCGCGATGTAGCGGCAGAGCTCGGCGGCCCGGAAGAGGCTTCCATCGTCGGCTACGGCAAGAAGGTTGCAGCACCCAACGCTGCATTCGCAAATGCTATCCAGTGCTATGGTCTTGACTTCGTTGATGACCATAATGAATCCAACGCTCACCCCTCTCCCGTTACCTACCCCGTCAGCTTCGCACTCGCCGAGCAGCTCAAGCGCTCCGGTAAGGAATTCATCGAAGCCTGCGTTCTCGGTAACGAGATCGTCTGCCGTATGGGCAGCGCCTACCTCGGCGACATGTACACCCAGGGCTTCCATCCCACCAGCACCTGCGGCACCATGGGCGGTGTTGTCTCCGCTGCAAAGCTGATGAAGCTCGACGAGCAGAAGGTCTCCTACGCTCAAGGCATCGCCGGCTCCGCCGTTGCGGGTCTGATGGCATGGAACACCCAGGGCTCCTTCACCAAGCGTTACCAGGCCGGCCGTCCCTCCATGGACGTCATCGTTGCCGCACGCATGGCCGAGAAGGGCTTCAACGGACCTACCGACATCTTCGAGAGCCAGGACGGTCTGCTCCACGCATACTCCTACCAGGATCGCTACGACACCAACTGGATCACCAAGGATCTGGGCAAAGAGTGGATATTCGCCACCTCCAGCATCAAGGTTTACCCCTGCTGCCGTTACTCCGGCGGTCACCTCGACGCCTGCCTTGAGATCGTCCACAAGTATCATCCCGATCCCGCCAAGATCGCAAAGATCCACGTTCGCTCCTCCCTCCAGACCATGCACCTGCTGGCCGAGCCGCGCAAGTGGCATCCGGAAAACATCGTTGACCTGCAGTTCTCCATGCCTTACCAGGCAGCTGTCGCGTTCCTCAACGGCAAGTTCACTCCGGACGAGCTGAATGTCGAGTACATCAAGAATCCGCTCATCCAGAAGATGATCGCCAACACCACCGTCGTCTGCGACGATGAGTTCGAGCGCCGTTATCCTGAGCACTACTCCAGCGCTGTTACCATCACCATGGAAGACGGCACCGAGTACACCGCAGTTGTCGACGATCCTAAGGGCGACTGGAGAAATCCCGTTACCTACGAAGATGTCGAGAACAAGTTCCGTTACCTCGCCAATACCGTTTACGCTGATCCCGAGCGCACCGAGAAGATCATTGCTTTCGTCAAGGATCTTGAGAAGCAGCCCGACATGAGCGTTCTCATGGAGCTTGTAAACGACGAGGCCAAATAATTAAGCTTCGCAAGTGAGAGGAGATAAACATATGGGCGAAAGAAATGCCGACTCTCGCGGGAAGAAGATAGTTTTCGTATCCAACTGCCTGCTCAACGCCAACAACAAGGTTCAGGAGTTTGCACGCTACCCCGGAATGTTTTTCGAGATACTCACCACGCTCAACAGGTATGGCATCGGCGTCGAGCAGATGCCATGCCCGGAGACGCTGTACGCCGGAAACCAGCGCTGGTGGCACTCCCGCAATCTTTACGATAATGCGGGCTTCAGAAGATTCTGCCGCGAGCTTGCCGAGCGGACGGTCGACTACATCGAGAACTACGGCATAGTAGGCTATCAGGTGGTCGGTATTCTGGTCTGCGACGGGTCCCCGACCTGCGGCTACTCCATCTCCAGCTATTACGAAAACGGCGGCGGTCATCCTGCCGAGCCGGTACGCAGCTTTAAAGAGCGCCCCGGCATATATACGGAGGAATTGCTCAAGGCGGTCGAGGCGCGGGGCGTGAAGCTCCCGCCGATATACGGCCTGCCGATGGACGACAGAGATCGCACCAACGAGCAGATAATCGCCGATTTTGACAGTTTCATTAATTCCAATCTCACCTAATTTATATCGCGCTCGCTCCGGCTCTCCCCCTTGCCGGAGTGAGCGCACCTCCCCCTGCTTCTGGCTCATAGTGAGCATAGATTTATTTAGAAAAACAGAGAAGGGTTGTATTTACTATGGGAATGACATTTGCACAGAAAGCTCTGGCAAGAGCCGCAGGCAAAGATTATGTTGATATAGGCGAAATCGTCATGGCGAACGTCGATGTGGCCATGATGGACGATATACTCGGCCCCAGAATCGAGATCGCAGCCGGTTTGAAAGAGCTGGGCGTTGACGTCTGGGACAAGTCCAAGGTCGTTGTCATAAGCGACCACTACACTCCTCCCTGCGAGATAAAGCAGGCTGAGGCCGTCCGCTTCACGCGCGACTGGTCCGAGGAGCACGAGGTGTCCTACTACGAGTACGCAGGACCGTGTCATCAGGTTCTGGCCGAGCGTTGCTATGACCAGCCCGGCACCCTCGTCGTCGGCACCGACTCCCACACCTGCATGGCAGGCGCTTTCGGCGCGTTCGGCACCGGCATCGGCTCTACCGAGATGCTCGGCGTCGTCGCCACCGGCCAGATCTGGCTCAAGGTTCCCGAAAGCTTCCGCATTGAATGGAAAAACAAGCTCCCCGCGGGCGTATTTGCCAAGGACATGGTTCTCTATGACTGCGGCAAGATCGGCCACTCCGGAGCCACATATAAAGCACTTGAGTACTGCGGCGATATGATAAGCGCCCTGTCAATGGACGAGCGCATGGCCATCTCCAACATGGCCGTTGAGATGGGTGCGAAGGCCGGCTACATCCCGGCCGACGAAAAGACCCTCGAATACATCAAGGCGCACGGCGAGCTCAAGAACTACGCGATGCTCTATCCCGACGCGGACGCCGTCTACGAGCGCAACTACGTGAACGACGCGGCGGCGCTTGTCCCGCAGGTCGCCTGCCCGCACCACGTCGACAATGTCCACCCCGTCACCGAGGTGGAGGGCACCAAGCTCACCCAGGTCTACATCGGCTCCTGCACCGGCGGCAGAATTTCCGACCTGCGCACCGCAGCAAAGGTGCTCAAGGGCAGAAAAGCGGCTCCCGGAATGCGCTTCCTCGTCTCCCCGGCCTCCAGAGAGGTCTACAAGATGGCGCTTAACGAAGGCATACTCGATATCCTCACCGACGCTGGCGCGGTCATCGTCGCACCGTCCTGCGGACTCTGCCTCGGCGCGCACACCGGCATACTCGCAGCCGGCGAGAGCTGCATCTCCACCAGCAACCGCAACTTTATCGGACGTATGGGCAGCAAGAATGCGAACGTCTACCTCGGCTCTGCGGCGACCGTCGCAGCTTCCGCGATAGAGGGACGCATAGCCGATCCAAGAAAGTATTTTGAATAATCGGGAGGGAGAATAAAAATGGATTCTGTAATCACCGGAAAGGTATGGAAATTCGGAGATGACATCAATACCGACATAATATCTCCCGCCGAATACATGGACGCCAGCTACGAGGTTATCGGCAAGCACGCGATGGAGCGCGCGTTCCCCGGCTTCGCGGATGCTATTGCACGGGGTGATATAATCGTTGCAGGTAAAAACTTCGGCTCCGGCTCCAGCCGCGAGACAGCGCAGATCGCTCTCATTTACGCGGGCGTCGGCGCGGTCATTGCGAAGGACTTCGCCCGTATCTTCTTCAGAAACTGCATTAACGTCGGCCTGCCCGTCGTCAACTTTGCGGACACCGACAAGCTCAATCAGGGCGATGAGATACGCGTCGACTTCCTCTCCGGCGTGATCGAGGATCTCACCACCGGCGAGACCTATCACGGCAGCCGTCTGCCTGAAAACGTGCTTGCAATCGTGCAGGACGGCGGACTGAAGGAGCACCTGAAGAAAAGCCTCAAAAAATAAGTAAAAACTTATATATATTTTCACGGAGGTAAAACAATGGCAACACTGAAGACAACCTTTGCCGGAGTTTCCATGCCGAACCCGTTCATGCTCGCATCCGCGCCTCCCACGACCAACTGTGAGATGGTAGCCCGCAGCTTTGACGCCGGCTGGGGCGGCGCCGTGCTCAAGACCATGGCATATGATCTGAGAATGGCACGCAATGTAAACCCGCGCATAGCGGCCTATAAGGTTGGCAAGTCCATCCACGGCTTTACTAACTTCGAGCTCGGCAGCCCGAAGCCCATCTCCAAGTGGCTTGAGGACGCGCGCTGGCTGAAGGAACGCTTCCCCGAACACGCCGTGTTCGTCAGCCTTCTGCACACGGAAGGTCTCGTCGAGGAACAGTGGCGCGAAGTGACCAGAATGTTCAACGATGCCGGTATCGACGGCTTCGAGCTGAACTTCTCCTGCTCCCACGGTATGGCGGAAGCGGGCGGCGGCGCTCAGGTCGGCGGCAACGAGGAGGCTATAAAGATGGTCACCAACTGGGTCAGATCCGAAACCAATCTCCCGGTTATGCCAAAGCTCCCCGCAATGGTTCCCAACATCGGCAGCAAGGCTCGCGCGGCTGAGGAAGCCGGCGCAGACGCCATAGCAACGATAAACACCCTCAATTCCATTCCCGGAATCGACATCTATAATTTCGTCCCGTATCCCACGGTCGACGGCAAGAGCGCATTTTCCGGCATGAGCGGCCGCGCGATAAAGCCCATCGCTCTGCGCACCGTCGCTCAGGTCGCCAAGGCCGTCAACATCCCGGTCTCCGGTATCGGCGGCATATACACATGGCAGGATGCGGTAGAGTTCATCCTCGCGGGCGCGTCCTCTCTGCAGGTCTGTTCCGCGGTCATGGAGAACGGCTACAAGTGCGTCGAGGCGATGAACAAGGGTCTCCTTAAGTATATGGAGGAGATGGGCTTTGAGACGATAAGCGACTTCGTCGGCAAGGCGCTGCCCAACATTACCGCGCACAACAATCTTTCCAGAACCTATAAGCTCCACGCCGAGTGCGACGAGACCAAGTGCATCGGCTGCTCCCGCTGCGTGGCGGTCTGCAGCGACAGCGCTTACAGCGCAATCAGCATGGACGGTAAGCACGCTTCCGTTGACGCGGCGAAGTGCGACGGCTGCGGCCTGTGCACTCAGGTCTGCCCGGCCGGAGCGCTCAGCATGAAGGTCAGATAAACAGCAGGGGAGGCTGAGACAGTGAACGATATCAACATTATAAACGGTACGATTGTTCGCCCTGAGGGCTGCGAGAAGGCCGATATCGGCATTCGCGGCGGAAAGATAGTCTCAGTGAACAAGCCCGGCAGCCTGACCGAAGCGGCTGAAAAAACGATAGATGCAAGCGGCCTGTATGTGTTTCCGGGGATGATAGATACCCATGTGCACATCCGCGGCGGTATCCTCTCCCACCGTGAGAGCTTTGCCTCCGGCACTCAGGCTGCCGCATCCGGCGGCATCACTACGATCATGGAGATGCCGATAGCGAACCCGCCCGCCTCCACGCCGGAAGCCTTCGACGCACGGCGCAAGGAGATAGGCGAGCAGGCATATGTCGACTTCTGCGTGTACGGTGGCGCCGGAAGCGATAACCTCGACCAGATAGAGCTGCTGACGAGCCACGGCGCGGTGGCATATAAGACCTTCCTGATGCCTCCCGTGCCCGGCCGCGAGAAGGAATTTTACGGCCTTTGCAGCGAGACTACAGAACAGCTCACGGAGGTTATGGAGCGCGTGGCCGCGGTCGGCGGCGTACTCTGTTGCCACAGCGAGCTGAACGAATACGTTGCTCCCTATGCCGCAAAACTTATGGCCGAAGGCCGCAACGGCGTAAAGGCATGGGGCGAGTCGAGACCGATCGAGGCTGAGACGGAAGCCGTAAAGCGCGTCATTGCCGCCGCCGAAAAGACCGGCTGCAAGGCAGTTATCTGCCATGTCAGCGCACCGGAGACGGTCGAGCTTATCCAGCAGGCGAAGAAGCGCGGCGTGGATATACACGGCGAGACCTGCCCGCAGTACATCCTGTATAACTGCGAGAATGCGGAAGCCGCCGGTGTGTTTGCCCGCATGAAGCCGCCGCTCCGCACTCCGGAGACCATGGAGAAGCTCATGCAGTGCTACGCCGACGGGCTCCTTGAGATAACCGGCAGCGACCATGCGCCGTACACCTACGAGGAGAAGACCCGTAGCGGCGAAGATATATGGCATTGCTTCGACGGACTTCCAGGCCTTGAGCTGAGCCTGCGCCTGCTGCTGAACGCGGCATCCGACGGCAGACTCACCTATGAGGAGATCGCCCGCAACACGGCCGAGAACCCCGCCGCGCTGTTCGGTATCGATGGCGCGAAGGGCAGGATCGAAGCCGGACGCGACGCGGACCTTGTGCTCGTAGAGCGGCTGGACAAGCCGGAGACGCTGCATAAAGAGCAGCTCGTCACGAAGAGCCGCGAGAGCGCGGTGCTATATGACGGCACGCAGATGACCCACCGCATCAAAGAAACCCTCGTGAGAGGAACCACCGTCTTCAAAGACGGCACCATTACCGTAAGCCATGGCTTCGGCCAGCTTATTATACCAAAATCCTAAATCAACAAAAAAGGAGAACTACTATGAGAACAGACATGCGCGGAAGAGATTTTGTTACCCTTCAGGACTTCACCGGTGAAGAGATCCAGACCATTCTGGACGTAGCTTTCCAGCTGAAGCGCGAGAACGCTATCGGTCAGGCTCACGAGCTGCTCAAGAACAAGACCCTCGGTATGCTCTTTGCACAGCCCTCCACCCGTACCCGCGTCTCCTTTGAGACTGGTATGACTCAGCTTGGCGGCCACGCTCAGTATTACAGCGAGGACTCCATGCAGCGCAAGAATAAGGAAACTTGGGCCGACACCGGTCTGGTTCTTTCCCGTTACCTCAACGCTCTGATGGTTCGTCTGTACGACCTTGAGGAGTACGGCATGGCTCGTGACATCATGAACGAGATCCGCAAGAACACCACTATCCCCGTCATCAACGGCCTTGACGACAAAGAGCATCCCTGCCAGTGCATGGGCGACCTGATGGTCATCCAGGAGAAGCTCGGCGCAGGCTGGAAGAAGAAAAAGATCGTTATGAGCTGGGCATACTCCGACCGCGTCAAGTCCCCCGGCGTTCCTCAGGCAATGCTGACCGCATGCAGCCTGCTCGGCGCAGACATCACCCTCGCTTACCCGAAGGGATACGAGCTTGACGACCAGTACATGGAGTTCGCTCAGAACGCCGCAAAGTCCTCCGGCTCCGTCATCAGCGTTACCAACGACATCTACGAAGCCTGCACCGGCGCAGACGTCATCTACGCAAAGAGCTGGGGCAGCACCCACGGTATGCCCAAGGCCGAGGATAAGGAGTACCGCAAGCAGTTCGCCAAGGATTGGTGCATCTCCGACAAGCACTTCGAGCTTGCAAATCCTGTTTCCTACTACATGCATCCGCTGCCCGCAGCACGCCACGAGGAAGTTACCGACGAAGTCATCGACGGACCGCACTCCATCGTTTACGATCAGGCCGAGAACCGTCTGCACGCTCAGAAGGCAGTCCTCGCTCTGCTCATGAAGTAAGAATTTAATAAATTTAATAAGAAGTAACATAAACAAAAGCAAGATCAGACGATTCCCACTCTGCGAATGAAATAATCGGGGCAGGAGGAGAACCTGCCCCGTGTTGGAAAGCGATCCGCGGTCGCTTTTCTCCGCAGGCCGTATGCTCAGTCGCGAGGGTATGCGAGGCGGAAGAAATAAAGCAACATTTAGAGGAGGAAAAAATTTATGTTCGGATTACCGTTCCCAACCTATCTTGGCTGGCTTCTCGGCCCCGGCGTCATGATCTTCACGTTCTTGACAAGCCTTATCCTTTATAAGAATTATCTTAAAAAGGAAGCTGCCGAGGAAGCAGAAAAGAACAACAAAGATAAGTAAATAGCATATACCAGCAAAACCTACCTTGGCATAAATTTACAGGAGGAAACCAAATGGATAGTAAAATCAAAATAATGGGTTATGCGGTCCTTGGCTTGTACTTCGTTGGTATGCTGGCTATCGGTTATTTTTGCAACAAAAAGTATGCAAACAATGTTGATGGCTTCTTTGCCGGCGGCAAGAACCTTGGCCCATGGGTCTTCGCACTTACCTACGGTTCAACTTATCTCAGCTCTTCAACGTTTGTCGGCAACACCGCTACGGCTTACTCCGGCGGTCTTGCCTACCTTTTCATGCCCCTTGCGCAGATGCTCTTGCTCCCCCTCGGACTTATCTTCTTCTCCCACATCCTGCGTAAGATGAGTCAGTCCCTAGATGTTGTCACTATCCCTGCATATCTTGAAAAACGTTTCAAGAGTCCCGCTGCCGGAATGATAACTTCCCTCATTATCGTCATTTTCTTCATTCCCTATCTCGTCGGCATAGTCAAGGCATCGGCGCTTTCGCTGGGTGCTCTTCTTGGCGTTGAGTACAAAATCGGTGTTCTCCTTATCGCGTTCATCAGTTTTGTTTATCTCATGTTCGGCGGCTATATGGCTCGCTGCTACACCGACGTGGCTCAGGGTGTGATGATGGTCGTCGGTATGATGGCGGTTGTTATTGCCGGCTTCTTCATTATCGGCGGACCGAGCGCCATTACCGAAGGCGTGAAGGCAGCCGATCCCGCGCTCCTTGAGACCCCCGGTCCTAAGGGCTGGAGCGCACTGTTCCTCTATTCCACTGTTTTTGCAATAGCCCCGTGGGGACTTCCCACTCTCGTTCAGACCAACTTCACCATAGGCAACAGAAAGCATGTTTACACCGCCGCTATCGTTCTGTCCATTTGGATATCCTGTGTCCTCTTCGGCTCCATGATAATCGGCAACATGGGCCGCGCCTTCTACGGCAACGCTCTTGCTGATAATCCTGACTCCCTGTTCCCGACGCTGGTTATGGACTGGTTCCCGAACCTCTTCGGTGCTATAATTATCGTTGCGGTCATCTGCGCGGCAATGTCTACAATTGACGGCACGCTGATGAACTCCGGCGCCGCTGTCGGCCTTGATATATACAAGCGTTTTATCAAGAAGGACGCGAGCGACAAGAAGGTCATTACGGTCTCCAACATAGCAATGGGCATTATCACGCTTGTCGTTATAATCTGGGCGTTTGATCCTCCCGCAATGGTGCTCACCCTCACGAGCTACGCGTTCTCTCTGGTCGCTGCCGGACTTATCGTTCCCACCTATGCGGGTCTTTACTGCAAGAAGCTCACCAGCGCAGGCTGCGTGGTCGGTATTCTTGCCGGTCTTGGCTTCTGCCTGCTGTGGTACGTTACCGGTACGCCCCTTGGGATCCCTCCGTTCGTTGTCGGTATGGTCGCCTCCGCGATCGCTCTCTTCGGCGTCAGCAAGTTCACCAAGCCCCTGCCTCAGGAGTTTATTGACGATCTGTTCGCAAAGCTCAAGAACAACGCATACGTTACGGAAACTGTGGAAAAGTAACACGCACATTTCACTCCAAGATTCCCGTGTATCGAGGTTGGCCACCTCGATATGCGGGATGATAAAAACGAGCATAAACTAAAAATTTAACGTAAGTTTTACACATCCAAAAAGGGAGATCTGATGAAAAAATACAATCTTGACTTAAGCGGCTACAATGTGCCGCATGATATGCTGCCTACCAAACCGGAAGAGCGCAACTGGAACATTTACAGCTTCTTCGCTCTCTGGATCGGCATGGATATCGGTATCCCCACTTACATGCTCGCTTCTGGACTTATTGAGGGCGGCATGAACCTCAAGTGGGCCATGATTACAATCTTGCTTGCGAATATAATCATTGCATTCCCCATCATGCTCAACGGCCATGCCGGTGCGAAGTATGGTATTCCTTCCACCGTTTATTGGCGCTCCGCGTTCGGCTTCAACGGCGCAAGCGTCGCTGCGGTTCTCCGCGGCATCGTGGCTGCCGGCTGGTGCGGCATCCAGTTCTGGATCGGCGGCAACGCGCTGAACGTTGCGCTGTCCATCCTCATCCCCGCGTGGGGCAACTGGGCCATGGGCAAATGGGTTTGCTTTGCAGTTTTCCTTCTGCTGAACCTCTATATACTTATCAACGGCCTTGGTGCGATAAAGAAGATGGAACATCTCTGCGCACCCATGCTCATCATCTGGCTGATCGTCATGCTCATCTGGGCGCGTACCACCGCGGGCAGCTGGGGACCGATGGTCAACGCCAAGATGACCTTCGCAACCACCGCAGAGTTCGTCGCGTTCTTCGTCGTCAGCCTCAACTCCAACATCAGCTACTGGTGCTCCATGCCCCTTACGGTCACTGACTTCACCAAGGCGGCAAAGGATCAGCGCAGTCAGGAAGTCGGCCAGCTGCTCGGCATACCCACCGGTATGTTCCTGCTCGCTCTCGTCGGCGCTCTGGTCAGCTCCTGCACCATCGTTATCTTCGGACATGTCATCACCGACCCCGTTGCTCTCACCAGCATGATCGGCCATCCTGCGCTGATCGTCGGCATGATGCTCTTCCTCATCATCGCAACTCTTACCACGAACGTCGCCGCAAACGCCCTTACCCCGGCGGTTGCAATCGTTCACCTCACCAACGGCAAGCTGAACTTCAAGTGGGCTGCTGTCGTTCTCTGCGCCATCGGCGTCGCAATTCGTCCTTGGGTGCTCATCAACGACATGGGTCTTTACATGAACTTCTTCCTCAACGGCGGCGGCGCTCTGCTCGGCCCCGTTGTCGGCGTGACGATCTGCCACTACTTCTTCGTCTGCCGCACCGAGCTTGACGTTAGAAGCCTTTATGTTCCCGAAGGCGAGTCGATGTTCCTGAACATCAAGAAGTACAACAAGCCCACCTACATAATCATCTGGGCGATGTCGGCTATTATGCTTCTTATCGCGCAGCTGGCTCCCGCATCCTGGCAGACCGCAACCTGCACTTTGGGCTGCTCCATGCGCTTCTCCATGAACGCCATGGCCATAATCTGCATTGCGCTGGGCTATCTGGTCTTCCGCAAGAGAGAAGGCGGCATCAACTCCCTGAGCTACCTCACCCTTGCGATAAGCTTTGTCATCATCTTCCTCGGCCTGTGGATTCCCGCAGCGCACTGGCTGTATGACGCGTCCTTCATCGTTGGCACTCTGCTTGGCCTAGGCATCTACGTCCTGCTCATGCGCGTGTGCGACAAGGACTTCATGGTCAAGAAAGCCGCCGAGCACAAGGCAGCCAAGGCTGAAGAGGCAAACGCCTGATCGACCTCAAACAGGAGCAAAAAATGAGAAACGTAACTATCAGCGTCATCCAGCTTGAAAACAAGCTCTTTGATAAGAATGCGAACCTTCTCAAGGCCGACGGACTCATCCGTCAGGCCGCGGCAAAGGGCGCAAAAATGATATGCCTGCCCGAACTTTTTGTCACGGGCTACAACCTCAACGCCTTCGGCGACAGGATATATGAGCTTGGCGAAGGGCTGACCGGCCCCACCATCACTCATATGCGAGCCCTGGCAAAGGAGCTTGGCGTGTACATAATAGCGCCCATAGCCATGCAGATGCGCACGACCCGCCCGCTGGAGAACAACGCCGTCGTTATCGACGACGAGGGCGAGGTCATCGGCACCTACAGCAAAAACCATCTCTTCGGCGACGAGCCGAAATACTTCACCGCCAACGGTGAATACCCGGTGTTTGACACCAAATACGGCAAGATCGGCATAATGATCTGCTGCGATAACAACTTCCCCGAACCCGCGCGCATCCTTGCGCTCGGCGGCGCGGAGCTGATATTCATGCCCGCGGCATGGCGCGTACAGGAAGCGGATCTGTGGAAGCTCCTCATCTCCTCGCACGCCTGCGAGAACAATGTGTTCATCGCCGCAGCCAATGTCTTCAGCCGTATGGACGATCTGTTCCTTTTCGGACACAGCAAGATCGTCGATCCCAGAGGCAGAGTTCTGCGCGAATCCGAGACGGAGGGAGACGATGTGCTCGTTGAGACCATCGATCTCGATTCCGTGTACGAGCATCGCGCCTGCATGCCCAGCCTCAAGGATCGCCACCCCGAAACCTACGATGCGTTCATCGAACCGGTGAACGTGTAAGCACAGCGAAAGCGGGCGGTGCGCAAATCATTTGCCGCGCCGCCTGCAAATTAAGCCTTTGGCTTTATTATAATGGAGGAAAATAAAATGTCTGGATTACTTGACGGCGTAGTCGTACTCGACCTTACGCGTGTTCTTGCAGGCCCCTACTGCGGAATGATAATGGCCGATATGGGCGCGACCGTAATTAAGCTCGAAAACCCGGCCGGCGGCGACGATACGCGCAAAATGGGCCCGTTTGTTAACGAAAACAGCGTTTATTATGCAAACTTCAACAGAAGCAAGCTCGGCTGCACGCTCAATCTCAAGGCTCCCGAAGGAAAAGAGATTTTCAAAGAGCTTGTAAAGAAGGCCGACATTGTTATTGAGAACTACCGTCCCGGCACCATGGAAAAGCTCGGTCTCGGCTACGATGTTCTCAAGGAAATAAATCCCGCGATAATCTACGGCGCAGTCTCCGGCTTCGGCCACACCGGCCCGCTGAGCAGACGCGCAGGCTATGACATAGTCGGTCAGGCAATGGGCGGCCTTATGAGCACCACCGGCTGGCCCGACGGCGAGCCGACCCGTTCCGGCACCCCCATGGGCGACGTCCTCGGCGGCCTGAACCTCACCATCGGCGTCCTTGCCGCGCTGAATAACCGCCAGAAGACCGGCCTTGGCGAAAAGGTCGACGTCGCGCTGGTCGACTCCGTTGCGTCCGCGATGGAGAACATAACCATGATTTATCAGGCCACCGGCCGCATCCCCCAGCGCATAGGCAACCGCTATGAGTCTACATATCCGTACGACTCCTTCCCCGCGAAGGACGGCAACGTCATTATTGCTGCCGGCAACAACAAGCTCTTTGCTATCCTGTGCCAGGTCATGGGTCAGCCGGAGCTGGCTCAGGATCCGCGCTTCGTCGAGATAAAGGATCGCGTTGCAAACCATGCGCCCCTGCGCAGAATCGTCTCCGCGTGGAGCGAGAACTACACCATCGCCGAGATCGACCAGATGCTCAACTCCGCCGGCTGCCCCGCCAGCGCCGTCAACACCATCGACAGACTCGTTGTCGATCCGCAGATCTCCGGCGCGCGCAACATGTTCCCCGAAATAGACCAGCCGGGCATCGGCAAGCTCCATATCACCGCCATTGCCCCCAAGCTCACCCGCACCGACTCCTATCCCAGAAAGGCCGCTCCGCTTCTCGGCGAGGACAACGCCAATGTCTACGGAGAGTATCTCGGCTTCGACGCGGGCAAGCTCGAACAGCTCAAGAACGACGGCGTCATCTGATTTTCGGGAGGTAAGAATAATGTCTGAATATCCGAAAAGCGTACAGCTCGTCGAGGTCGGCCCAAGAGACGGCTTCCAGAGCGTGAAGGAATTCATCCCCACCGAGACAAAGAAGAAGGTCATCGACATGCTCGTCGCGGCCGGCTGCAAGAAGATACAGGCCACGTCCTTCGTAAACCCCAAGGCCATCCCCCAGATGGCGGATGCCGCGGAGATAGCCGAGTACGTGCTCAAGACCTATCCCAACGTTTCGTTCTATGCGCTCACCCCGAACGCCAGAGGTGTCCAGAACGCATGGGACGCCGGCTTCCGTGAGGTCAGCTATGTCATCTCCGTCTCCGCGGGGCACAACATGGCGAACGTCCGCCGCACCCCGGACGAGTCCTTTGCCGATCTCCGCGCGATCCGCGAGCGCTATCCCGACATGAAGATCGTCCTTGACGCAGCAACCACCTTCGGCTGCCCGTTCGACGGCGTCGTCACGACGGAGCAGGTCGTCGCGTATCTTGAAAAGGCGCGCGAAGCCGGCATCACCGCCGTTGACCTCTGTGATACCATCGGCATCGCAAACCCGCTTCAGGTTGAGCGCCTTGCGGGCGTTGTGCTCGAAAAGTTCCCGGAGATAAGCTTCGGCATACATATTCACGACACCCGTAACATGGGCATCGTCAATACGCTCACCGCCATCCGCTCCGGCATCACCAGAGTGTCCACCACTTGCGGCGGCATGGGCGGCTGCCCGTTCGCACCCGGCGCGTCCGGCAACACCTCCAGCGAGGATCTCGTGTTCATGCTCGACCAGATGGGCATCGACACCGGCGTCAGCTTCGAGAAGCTGCTGGAGACGGCGCGCTTCCTCAAGGAGAACGTCCCCGCAAATTACAGCGGCCACCAGATGAATATTGCCCCGAAGCAGTGCGTCATGGGCTGATCGCCCCACCGCACTTTACGGAAAACAAACATCCCGCGTACCGTTCGGTACGCGGGATTTGTCGGTTTATGACTGCCGACACGCCGAAAGCGCAGGAAAATCCAAGAATCGTGCGGATGGGGCGCACACGCGTATTGTGTTTTGACAAATAATGAGCTAAAATAAAATGCTAGGCGCAGTGGCTGACGAGCTTCTACATGATAACCGGCATTGTCTCGCTCCAGCTCATGCAGTTCTTCATGAACGTCGGCTCCGTCTCCGGCACCTTCGGCACAATGAAGAAGATAGCCCAGATAATGGACACAGACTCCGAACCGGACGGCGGGGAGCCTGTCCCGGAAGTGTGCGCCGACATAGAGTTCGACAATGTCAGCTTCACCTACGCTGGGGGACAGGACGTTATAAAGAATCTGTCCGTGAAGATACCCATGGGCAAGGTGACAGCCGTCATCGGCGGCAACGGCGCGGGCAAATCGACACTGTTCAAGCTGCTTCTTCGTCTTTACGAGCCGAAGAGCGGCGAGATCCGCTTCGGCGGGGACGGCATCGGCAAATACTCCCTGACCGACTGGCGCGACAGGTTCGCCGTCGTCTCTCAGCGCAATCCGCTTATCGGCAGCACCGTGCGCGAGAACATTGCCTACGGTCTTGACCGCGAGGTCAGCGACGAGGAGCTGGCGGAGACCGCCCGCAGAGCCAACTTCTCCGGCGGTCAGGGGCAGTGCATCTCCATTGCGCGCGCCATGCTGAGAAACGCCGACTACCTGCTGCTCGACGAAGCGACGAGCAATCTCGACGTCGTAAGCGAGGCGGAAGTGACCGGCGCGATGGACGAGCTGATGCGGGATAAGACCACTATAATGATCGCCCATAACTACGCGGCGACGCGAAACGCCGACTACATAATCGTTATGAAGGACGGCGCGGTCGAGGCCGCGGGAACGCCGGACGAGCTGCTGAAAACGAACGAGTATTACAGAATATTCGTAAAGACGCTCTAAATGTAACAATAAGAGGATAAATAATGCAGAATTTGTTGTCAAAACTCAGCGCCGCGCAGCAGGGGGAGATATGCTCCGGCTTCCGGCTTGTGAAGAAAGAATATGTTGCGGCGAAGTCCGCGGAGCTGTACACCCTGCGCCATGAGGAAACCGGCGTGGAGCTGCTGTATTTCGACCGCGCGGACGAGAACAAAACCTTTGCCATCTGCTTCAAAACGCTCCCTGAGGACAACACGGGCGTGTTCCACATCCTTGAGCACAGCGTTCTGAACGGTTCGCGGCGCTTCCCGGTGAAGGAGCCGTTCGTCACGCTGCTGCAAGGCTCGATGCAGACCTATCTCAATGCCCTGACCTTCAGCGACAAGACGCTGTATCCCGTCTCCAGCCGCAACGAGCAGGATCTCTTTAACCTCATGTCCGTCTATCTCGACGCGGTGTTCTGCCCGCTGATACATGAGCGCCCTGAGATATTCATGCAGGAGGGCTGGCACTACGAGTTCGACGGCGAGACCGGCGAGCCGTACTATAACGGCGTCGTGTTCAGCGAGATGAAGGGCGAGTTTTCCGATGTGGATACGCTCATCGGCAACGAGATGCACCGCCTGCTCTATCCCGACACGAGCTACGGCTATGTCAGCGGCGGCGATCCCAAGTACATAACCGGCCTGAGCTACGAGAAGTTCACCGCCGCGCACAAACGCTTCTATCACCCCTCGAACGCGCGCATTTTCCTCGACGGGCATATGAATATCGACGCGGTGCTGGAGTATATCGACGGGGAGTACCTGTCGAAGTACGAGTACCGTGCGCCGGACTTCGACTTCGCTATGCAGACGCCCGTGACCGCGGAAAAGACTATCAGCTACGAGGTGCGCGAGGGCGAAGAGGCGCTGGCGCATATGGCGGCGGCGAAGATTTTCTGCACCCACAAGGATGTCGAGAAGCTGTACGCGGCGGAGATACTTGCCGATTACCTGACCGGCTCCAACGAAGCGCCGCTCAAGCGCGCGTTTCTGGAAAGGGGCTTCGCGCAGGACGTGTGCATCGACGTGAACGACGGGGTGTATCAGCCGAATATCGCCGTCGTCGTGCGCAACACCGCGCCGGAGAATTTCGCCGCGATAAAGGCGTTCATTCCCGAAACGGTGCGTGGGCTGCTGGCGGAAGGACTAAACCGAGAAGCCCTGTCCGCGTCGCTTGAGCGCTCCGCGTTCACGAACCGCGAGATAACCGAACCTTCCGGAGTGAACCTCGCCATCCGCGCGCTGGACGGCTGGCTCTACGGAGACGATCCGCTCACGCATATAGACAACGCGTGGATATTCGACTCCCTGCGCGGGAAGCTGGACACCGGTTATTTCACCGATCTGCTCACCGAAATGCTCGGCAGCGCGGAAGACAAGTGCTATGTGTACGCCCTGCCGTCCGCGGAGAAGGGGCAGGAGGATGCGCGCGAGGAGGCGGAGCGTCTGGCCGCGGTCACCGCGGACTGGGACGACGCGAAATATGCACAGGCCAGAGCGGAATTCGAGAAAATGCAGCAGTGGCAGCAGAGCATGGACAGCGAGGAAGACCTCGCCGCGCTGCCGCACCTGAATCTTGAGGACGTGCCCAAGGATGTCGTTCCGGCGAAAACCGAGCTTACCCGCGTTGACGGCGTGGAGGTACTGCGGCTGGATTCCGACACCAACGGCATAGCCTATCTGAATCTGTACTTCGACGTGTCGGATTTCGACGCGGACGATCTGCGCCTGCTGAACGTACTGACCACCTTCTTTGGTGAACTGCGCACCGAGCACTACTCCGCCGATCGACTCCAGACCAAGATCAAGGCAACCTTGGGCGGACTCGCGGCGCGCGTGGAGCTTATCTCGAAGCGCGGTAATCTGCGCGAGTGCAGGCCGTACCTGCTGGTCTCCGCCAGTATGCTGGAGGAGAACGTCCCCGCGGCGCTGGAGCTGCTGGAAGAGCTGCTCATAAACGGGCGCTACGACGAGACGGGCAGGATAAACGAGACGATTCTGCAATCGGATTATTTCATAAAGCAGTCGCTCATCGGCAACGGCCACGCCTACGCCGTCACAAAGTCGCTTTCTGCGTTCTCCGCGGAGGGCGCGATGAAGGAGCTGCTTGAGGGCGAGAGCTTCGTGCGCTGGTTCTCCGATTTTGCCGCGAACTTTGAGGCAAATTCCGGCGAATATGCCGCGCGCTTTGCCGCGCTTGCCGCGAAGGCATTTGCTTCAAACCGCCTGTTCGCCGGCTTCGGCGGAAAGATGGACGCGCAGACCCTCGGCGGACTTGTCCGCGCGCTGCCCGCAAACGAGAAGGGCGCGGCGGCGGAATACCCCGCCTATGACGGCGAGGACTGCGCGATAGAGATCGCCTCCGATGTGGGCTACTCCGCGCTGGGGCATAACCTCTATGCGCTGGGCGGCAGCTTCAGCGGCGAGTACGCGGTGATGGCCTCGCTCGTCAGCTACGGCTATCTCTGGAACATGATCCGCGTTCAGGGCGGCGCGTACGGCACGGGCATGAACGTGCGCTCCAACGGCGACGTTTTCTGCTATTCCTACCGCGACCCGAACGTTGAAAATTCGCTGGCGGTCTACGGCGGCATACCCGATTTTCTGGCGGAATTCCTGAGTCAGGGGATGCCGATGGACGATATCATCATCGGAACCGTCAACACCACGGAGCCGCTGCTCGACCCCGCGGGCGTGTGCGAGCTGGAGTGCATCAGATATCTGAAGGGCACCACGGCGGCGGACATTTCGCGTATCCGCCGGGAAATCCTCGGCACGACCGCCGAGAAGCTTCTGAAGCTGGCGGAGCCGCTGAGAGCCTATGCCGAAAACGGCAAGTTCTGCGCCGTCGGTAGCAAAAACGCAGTGGCGTTTCTGAACAAATAAGGCCAAGGAAGTCAGCATAAAACAACTCCGGAAGCATCGCTTCTGGAGTTATTGCGTTTCGCTTATAGATCCTTTATCTCGCAGACTATCGCGCCGTTATCGAAGACGGTGACGACCGCCCATGTCAGCGTACGGCCTTTCCCGGCAGTGCCGGGGTTGAGGAGCTGGACGCCGCCCGCCTCGCCGTAATACGCCTCGTGCGTGTGGCCGAACATGGCGATCTTCGCCCCGGCCTCCTGCGCGGCGTACACGAGCGAATCGAGCCTGCCGTATTCGACGCCGTAGGTGTGCCCGTGGCAGATGAAAGCCTTCACGGGGCCAAGCGGAACGATGTCGGTGTCCGGCGCGTCGGAAGAGATATCGCAGTTGCCGCGCACGGAGTAGAGCGGGATTTCGGGGAATTTCTCGCGCAGGATCGCGGTGTCGCGTGAGTGGTCGCCGAGGTGGATTATCAGGTCGGGGCGGCAGCGTGACACGGCCTCGACCATGAGCGCGGTGTTGCTGTGAGTGTCGGAAAAAACGGCAGCTTTCATCATGTATTCTCCTTTGTGATTATCATTGAGACGGCTCCTGAATATAATGTAGCGAACAGGAGCGTGATTTCCATGAAAGATTTTGAACGCATAGGCAAAGAGCTTGAGCGGCGCGGCAAGACCGGCAGCATCAAGAGCATTGCAGAGTCCGAGGACGGACAGCGTATAAGCAAGATGATAGATACGGAGGCGGTCGAGCGCGCCGCGCGCAGCGGGGACGCCGTAGCGATGAAAAATATCCTTGGGCAGGTGCTCGGCACCGCGGAGGGCAAGCGCCTCGCGGAGAGCATCCGCCGCATGATGCAGGATTAAAACGGAGGCCGCCATGAGTGAATTTGAAGATAAGCTCAACAGTGTCCTCGGCGACCCGGCGCAGATGGAGAAGATAGCGAATCTGGCAAAGACGCTCATGGGCGGAGACGGCGGCGCTCAGGAACCCTCTCCGGAGCCGTTCGGCGGCCTTGATATCGACCCCGGCCTCATAAGCCGCATCGGCAGGCTTATGAACGGCGACGGCGATGACAAAAAGCAGCGGCTTTTGCAGGCGATGGAGCCGTACCTGTCGGAAAAGCGGCGCGGCAAGATGGATAAGGCGCTGAAGATAGCGCGCCTTGCGCGCATCGCAAAGGCCGCGATGGGGGAGGAGGGCGGCGATGGCAAGCTATAACCGCTATCAGGGCAACACCGGCCGCGTCACGCGCGTAGACGAGCGCCGGGCGGAACGTCCGCCGGAGGAGTCGCCGCGGCAGTACCCCGCGCCGCGCCCGCCGGATGCACCGAAGCCGAGAACGCTGCCGCTGCTGGGCGGCTCGCTGGCAGATCTGCTGCCGAAGAGCTTCGGCGAGCTTGAGACGGAGGACATTATCCTCCTGCTTATCCTCTATCTCATGTACCGCGAGAGCGGCGACAGCGAGCTGCTTATCATAATGGGCGCAATGTTCTTATTATAATATTGCTATAACAACGCCGCCGTGTGAAAGCACGGCGGCATAGTGTTATTTCTGCTCGGTTTTGCTGTCATCCCGGCGATGATGCAGGTTCGGGTTGCGCCAGAAGACGTAGAGCCAGACTACGAGCGCGATGATGAACGCGCAGATGGCGCACACTGTGCGCACGAGGGCACCGGGGCCTGCGAGCAGCACCGCAATAAGGCCAAGCACGGCGGACACGCCGTACAGCACCGCGACAGCCTGCTTCTGATTGAGGCCGAGCGCGAGGAGCCGGTGATGGAAATGCCCCTTGTCGGCATGGAACGGGCTTTGCCCGTGGATTATCCGGCGGAAGAAGGCGAAGGTCGTATCCGCCAGCGGCACTGCGAGCGCCAGCAGCGGAACGAGGAAGGTTATCATGGCGTGCAGCTTGAACATGCCCAGTATCGATGCGGTCGACAGGACGAAACCGAGAAGCTGCGAGCCGACGTCGCCCATGAATATCTTGGCCGGGTTGAAGTTATACGGGATGAAGCCGAGGCACGCGCCGACAAGCGCGGCGAGAATCACCGCGACGTTCGGCTCCGCGACGAACAGCGCCACGACCAGCATCGTCAGCGAGCTTATCGTCGACACGCCGACGGCCAGCCCGTCCAGCCCGTCTATCAGATTGACGGCGTTCGTGCAGCCGACGATCCACAGAAGGGTCAGCGGGATGGGGAGATAGCTTGCGAGAACGAAAGTGGCCTGCTCGGAAAACGGGTTCGGGTTCGATATCGCGTCGAAGACTATGCCGCAACGGATCGCAACGACGGCGGCGACGATCTGCCCCGCGAGCTTGATCCACGCGTTGAGATTGACGATATCGTCTATCGCGCCCATGACGACGATTATCAGCGCGCCCAGCAGAATGCCGAGCACCGGCGTCGACACGTCGACAAATATGAGCAGCGACAGCACAAAGCCGATGAATATGGCAAGTCCGCCCATGCGGGGGATCGGGTGGTTATGCACACGGCGCTCGTCCTTCGGGACGTCTATCGCGCCGACCTTTTCAGCAAAACGCTTGACCGGCGGCGTCATCAGGAACGACACAACCGCCGCGACGACTATGGCCATCAGCAGCTTGAGCCACAATGACATATCTGAAATCATGGATATCCTCCCTTAGAACGGCTTCTCCACGAGACCGACGCGCTTGTAAACCTTGCGCAGAGTTTTGCGGGCAACGGAGCTTGCCTTCATTGCGCCGTCCGTATACACCTGCTTGAGATATGCCTTGTCCGCGAGTATGCGTTCGGCCTCCTCACGTATGGGACGCAGTGTCTCGATGACGGCGTCGCCCACGGCGGGCTTGAACACGCCGTAGCCCTTACCGGCGAATTCGCTCTCGATCTCGTCGAAGCTCTTGCCGGTGACGGAGGCGTATATGTTCATCAGGTTTGCGACGCCGGGCTTGTTCTCCGGATCGTAGCGGACACAGCGCTCAGTGTCGGAGTCGGTGATGGCGCGTTTGAACTTGCGGGAGATCTCTTCGGGGCTGTCCATGAGGAACACACAGCCCGCGGGATCGGACTTGGACATCTTCGAGGTCGGGTTGCCGAGACTCATTATGCGCGCGCCGACCCTGGGAATATAAGGTTCGGGAACCTTGAAGGTCTCGCCGTAGAGGTTATTGAAGCGGTTGGCGATGTCGCGCGTGAGCTCGCAGTGCTGCTTCTGATCCTCGCCGACGGGGACGTAGTCGGCCTGATACAGCAGAATATCCGCCGCCATGAGGGACGGATAGGTGAAGAGGCCGCCGTTTATGTTGTCGGCATTCTTCGCGCATTTGTCCTTGAACTGCGTCATGCGGCTCAGCTCGCCGAACATGGTGTAGCAGTTGAGTATCCAGCCAAGCTCCGCGTGCTCGTGCACATGGCTCTGAAGAAAGAGCACGTTTTTCTCCGGGTCAAGCCCGCAGGCGATATACTGCGCAAGCTGGGTGGTGGAGCGGCGGCGCAGCTCGGCCGGGTTCTGGCGCACGGTGAGCGTGTGCAGGTCGGCCATGAAATAAAAGCAATTAAATTCGTCAGGAAGAGCAGCCCAGTTTCTTACGGCGCCGAGGTAGTTGCCGAGGTGCAGGTCGCCGGACGGCTGGATGCCCGAAAGCAAAGTCTTTTTGACGGCGGTATCGTTATCCATATGTCTTTCTCCTATCTTACATTGAGGGAAGTACTCCCGCGCGTGTTTTCATATTATACCAAACCAACTTCGGCTTGACAAGCGGTAATGTAAAATATATTATAAAATGTGGTTTCAAGTTATCAGGCTCCGCACTGACGGGGCTTTTTGGAGGATGGCACAAAATGAAAGATATGAAATGGTTTGAAGAGATGGAGGCGCGTATTCCGCACGGCGAGGTACGCACGCGGTTCGCGCCGTCGCCCACCGGATATATGCATGTCGGCAACCTGCGCACGGCGCTGTACACCTATCTGATAGCGCGCCATGCGGGCGGAAAATTCATCCTGCGCATTGAGGACACCGATCAAGGCCGTCTCGTAGAGGGCGCAGTGGACGTTATATACAAGACCATGGCCGAGTGCCATCTGGAGCATGACGAAGGCCCCGACGTCGGCGGCCCCGTCGGCCCCTATGTGCAGACCGAGCGCCGCCCGCTGTACAAGGAATATGCAGACCTTCTCATCGAAAAGGGACATGCCTACCGCTGCTTCTGCGAGAAGACCGAGAGCGAGGAGGATTCCGGCGATTTCGACCGCGCGGACGATCCCTGCCGCGTTATGAGCCGCGAGGAGTCCGACCGCCGTGCCGCCGCAGGCGAGCCTTACGTTGTCCGCCAGCTCATCCCGCACGAGGGCACTACCACCTTCCATGACGAGATATTCGGCGACATCACCGTTGAGAACAAGACGCTGGACGATCAGGTGCTCATAAAGCGCGACGGCCTGCCGACCTACAACTTCGCAAACGTCATCGACGACCATCTCATGGGCATCACCCATGTCGTGCGCGGCAGCGAGTATCTGTCCTCCGCGCCGAAATATAATCTGCTGTACGAGGGCTTCGGCTGGGACATCCCCAAGTATGTCCACTGCTCGCCCGTCATGCGCGACGCGCACAACAAGATGTCCAAGCGCCACGGCGACCCGTCCTATGAGGATCTTATCGCTCAGGGCTTCCTGACCGACGCGGTGCTCAACTATGTGACGCTGCTGGGCTGGAGTCCGCGCGGCGAGCAGGAGATATTCTCACTTGACGAGCTGAAGAAGGTCTTTGAACTCAGCGGCGTCTCCAAGTCCCCCGCGATATTTGACATCGAGAAGCTGCGCTACTTCAACAGCGAGTACATCCGCGCGATGAGCGCCGAGGAGTTTGCGAAGGTGGCAGAGCCGTTCATCCGCAGAAGCGTGAAGAACGAGAAGTATGACGCCGCCGCCATCGCCGCTCTTCTCCAGCAGCGCACCGAGGTTCTGACCGATATCCCCGAAAAGGTGGACTTCTTCGACGAGCTGCCCGAATACGGCGCGGAGCTGTTCGTGCACAAGAAATCCAAGTCCGACGAGGCGTCCTCGAAGGCTGTGCTTGAGCAGATCGTCCCCATTTTTGAGTCCATATCCGACTGGAACGACGAGAATATCATGGCCGCGATGGTCGGCCTTGCGGAGCGCATGGAGGCCAAGAACGCGAAGGTCATGTGGCCGGTGCGCATCGCGGCGGCGGGCAGGGCGGTCACGCCGGGCGGCGCGGTCGAGATATGCCGCATCCTCGGCAAGGACGAGACGCTGAGAAGAATTCACGTCGCGCTTGAGAAGCTGACGTAAATTCCAGATTTTGCATTAGTAATTATCCCCTTACGGAGAATAATAAATCCGTAAGGGGGTTTTTATATGTCCCAAAGAGCACGAAGAATACTGGGTATATACGCCGCGGCGGCGATCGCGGTGCTGGCGGTGTACTCCTGCGTCAGCCATGTGCGGCTGGAGAACTACCGGCTCATTGCAAAATACAGCTCACAGCGCGCGTTTGAAGAGACGGCGGCCTCGGTGCAGGAGCTGAGCGAGGCGCTTGACAAGGGCGTGTACGCTGTTGACGCCGGGATGTGCGCGCAGGTGTGCAGCGACATACAGGCGGCGGCGCAGTCCGCGGAGGCCGCGATGGCGACGCTGCCGTTCACAACTCAGGAACTGAGCCGCACGGCGGGCTTCCTCGGCACGGCGGGGGACTACGCCATGTCGCTTGCGCGGCAGGACGGCGAATTCACCGGCGAGCAGCGGGAGACTCTGCGCAGTCTCTCCGACAAGGCCGGGGAGTTCAGCGCGCTGCTTCAGGAGCTGCGCGGCAGCATCAACGACGGCGAGGTGATGATCGACCGGCAGGAGCAGCAGCTCCAGAACGTCGGCGAGGACGGCAGCGTCACGCTCAGTGCGCGTCTGACCGAGTACGAGGGCGACTTCGACATGCCCGACATGCCGGAATACGAGGGGCGCTACACCGCGGGCGAGACGGCGCGCACCGGAGATATGAGCGATGAGGAGATGCTGTCCGCCGCGGCGGCGCTTGCGGGCGTGGAGCCGGACGAGCTTAAAAAAGAGTACGGCTACGAGGGCGAGAGCAGACTGCGGTGTTACAGCGCGGGGACGAAATATATCCTCGTCAGCTCCGCCGGGGTCGAGAGCCTTACGGATTCCCGTCTTGTTGAAGAGGCGCAGATGGATATGGAGCAGGCGCGGCAGCTTGCGGAGGAATTTCTGGCCGCGAACGGCTATGAAAATCTCAAGCTCAGCGCCGAGGGGCAGAACGGAGCCGTCGCGCGGTTTGAATATATATGCACCGACGGAGAGGCGGACTGTCTCGACAGCGGCCTGAGCGTCGCAATCGCGCTGGACACCGGGGAGGTATACGCTTTCGACGCGGAGGACTATTCCGACGCGGACATGGAGGACGGCCAATGGCAGATAAGCGAGGAGGACGCCCGCGCAAAGCTGCCGTCGGGGCTGGAGGCAGAGAGCTGCCGCAAGGTGGTCATCGACAGCGTCGGCGGGAGACCGACCGCCTGCTACGAGCTTGTCTGCACCGACGGCGACCGGCGCGTGACGATATATCTCAACGCATCCGACGGCGTGCAGCAGGAGATAAAAGTTGAGCGAACAGGCGAAACATGACATTTTCTAATGACCATGAAAATTCTTCATGGTTTTATATAAAATCGGAGCCGAAAAGCTCTGATTTTTTTATGCAAAAATTGGCCTTTGCCACTTGATATTTTATTAACAGCATGGTTTAATATACACATGTTATGGTTTTGACATGTGTGTAGGAATTTTGTCAGAGATATAAACATTTTAACCTTGAAAGAATCTCATTTATGCTGTATCATGGCATTGTTGTACACATTGCCATGTAGGATGGCAAAAAACCCGAAATGTGTGTCATAAAATCAACAAAACTGACAAAGAGGAGGTGTGCCAATGTCATTTGAAGCGATTGCGGGTGTGGCTCAAGCCGAAGCCGAAGCCAAGGAACTGATATCCGGGGCGGAGCTGAAGGCCCGCCAGATGTCAGCCGAAGCCGAAAACGAAGGGAAAGCCGCGATAGAGGCTGCGCGAGCCAAAGCCGACAGCGAGCTGGCAGAGCTGCGTAAGCAGGCGGACGCTAAAGCGATGACGGAGGCGGGAGAGCTTTCCACAGAGACCGAAAACCGGAAAGCCGCGCTGCGCGCCAGAGCCGAAGCCAGACTTGAAAAAGCCGCGGCTCTTGTTGTGGAAAGGATAGTGAACAGCTAATGGCCATTGAAAGAATGAAAAAGCTGCGGCTCATGGTTGTCCGTTCCAACAAGGATGCGCTGCTGAAGGAGCTTGTCCGCCGGGGCTGCGTGGAGTTCTCCGAGATCGAGGGAGAGATACAGGATTCCGACTTCAAGAATCTTGTAACGCGCGAAAGCAGCGGGCTTATGACCTTCAAGGCTCAGCATACGGCGCTTGTCGGCGCCGTGGATATTCTCGACAGGCATATGCCTGAGAAAAAACCGATGCTCAGCGCGAAGCCGGAGGTCGGCGAGGACGTCCTGCTGGATGACAGCGGCGTAAGCGCGGCGTGCGCCGTGGCGGAGGAGATATCCTCCAACGAGGATCGCATCAAACGCATCGGCGCGGAGGAAAGCCGTCAGCGCAGCAACATCGACGCGCTGACGCCGTGGGAAAAACTTGATCTGTCGCTTGAGACTACCGGCACAGAGAGATGCTCTGTGATGCTGGGAACCGTTCCGGGGAGCACCGATTTTGCCGCAATGGAGAGCGCGCTGGCCGCGGTCACTGAGGAAGCGGAGCTGTTCCTCGTCGAGGAGGACAAGACGCAGAAGTATCTCGCGCTTGTCTGCATGAAGGAGGAGCACGTTGCGGTCATAGAGTGCATGAGGAGCTTCAGCTTCTCGGCCGCGCCCGTCGGCGGCATGACCGGAACCGCGCGCGAGTGCATCGCCGCTGCCGGAAAAGAGCTTGATAAGCTCGCAAGAGAAAAGGCGGACTGCCTGCTCAATATCGGCGCGCTTGCGGATCATCGGAACGAACTCAAGCTTGCGGCGGACGTCGTGAGCACAAAGATCGCCCGCGCCGAGGCCGAGGACAAGCTCTACGGACTCAACAGCGTCGTGTTCATGCAGGGCTGGCTCCCGGCAGACCGCGAGGCGGAGATGTCCGAGGTGTTCGACAGGTTCGAGTGCGCGTGGGAGACCGAGGATCCGGATCCCTCCGAGTACCCGGACGTCCCGGTGCAGCTTCGCAGCAACAAGGTCACCAATGCGCTGAACATGGTGACGAATATGTATTCCCTTCCGGCCTATGACGGGCTGGATCCCAACCCCTTGATGGCGCCGTTCTTCATCCTGTTCTACGGGCTGATGATGGCGGATATGGGCTACGGCCTGCTGATGATAATCGCGGCGGTCGTGGCGATGAAGAAGATAAAGCCGCGCGAGGGCTCACTGAGCTTCTGCCAGCTTCTTCTCTACTGCGGCATTGCGACCTTCGCCATGGGCGCGCTGACCGGCGGCTTCTTCGGCGACGCGCTTGAGCAGATAGGTAAGATAATCGGCATGCCAGAGGGCTGGGGCGTTCTGCCCAGCCTGTTCAGTCCCACGAACGACGTTATATATGTTCTCGTCGGCTCGATGGCTCTCGGCCTTATCCACCTGAACACCGGCATGGTCATAAACTTCGTCAAGAAAACGAAGCGCGGCCAGCTTGCGGACGCCATCTGGGAGGAGGGCGCGCTGTGGGTAACGCTTGTCGGCATTGTCCTGTTTATCCTCAAGAAGGCAAACGTCGCGGGCGTTCCGGTCGTTCTCATCGTCGGTCTTGTCATGGTGTTCTACGGCGGCAGCCGCAGCGCCAAGGGTGTCGGCGGCAAGATACTGAGCGTCTTCGTAACGCTTTACAATCAGGCCACCGGCTGGTTCGGCGATATTCTGTCCTACTCGCGTATCATGGCGCTGATGCTCGCCGGCTCCGTCATTGCGACGGTCTTTAACACCATCGGCAGCATCGCAAACAGCCTCTGGCTCTTTATACCCGTATTCCTCATCGGTCACGCGCTGAACTTCGCGCTGAACCTGCTGGGCTGCTACGTGCATGACCTGCGTCTCCAGTGCCTTGAGTTCTTCGGCAAGTTCTATGAAGACGGCGGCAAGGCTTTTGCCCCGCTGAGAATAAACCCCAAATACTATAACGTATCAGAATAAAAATCAGGAGGAAAAAATTATGGAATTTCTGTTTCAGCACTCTGGTCTGGCAATAGGCCTTCTGGGCGCAGGTCTGGCTGCATGCCTCGCAGGCGCAGGCTCCGGTGTCGGTACCGGTATCGCCGGTCAGGCCGGCGCAGGTCTTGTCACCGAGGATCCCGGCAAGTTTGGTAAGGTCATGATTCTTCAGGTTATCCCCGGCACCCAGGGTCTTTACGGTCTGGTCGTTTTCTTCGTCGCCATTCTCAACATGGGACTCTTTAACGGCACCGCAGCAGACCTCAGCTTCGTTGACGGCTGCCGCTACTTTGCAGCCTGCCTGCCCATCGGCATCGGCGGTCTTGTTTCCGCTGTCGCACAGGGTAAGGTCGCAGCCGCGTCCGTCAACCTCCTCGCAAAGAACCCCGACCACTGGGCAAAGGGTATGATCCTCTGCATCACCGTTGAGTTCTACGCCATTCTCTCCCTGCTTGCATCCATGATGATGCTGCTCTTCATCTGATAATTCATCGGAACACAGAACAAAAAAGCAGAACGGAGAATACATAATGAAAGGCACTGAAAAAATAATCGCGCATATTCAGGCTGACGCCAAGGCTCAGGCCGACGCGATACTGGCTCAGGCGGCCGAGCAGTGCGCAGCTATCAAAGCGGATTACGAGCAAAAGGCCAAGACGGTCTACGGCGAGCGTATCCGTTCCGGCGTCAAGGAGTGCGAGGATCGGGCGGACAGTATGCGCCGCATCGCTCAGATGGAGTCCCGCAAGGGGATTCTGGCGCTCAAGCAGGAAATGGTTTCACAGAGCTTTGACAAGGCGGCCGAGCTTATCGCGGCGCTGCCCGCGGAGCAGTACACCGCGCTGCTTGCCAAGCTTGCGGCCGAGGCCGCTGTGACCGGCAGCGAGGAGCTTGTCCTCAACGCGAAGGATCACGACGCGGTAGGCGCGGCGGTCGTTGACGCGGCGAACGCCCTGCTTCAGGGCGCAGGCAAGCCTGCGGCGCTGAAGCTCAGCGGGGAGACCGGCAGCTTTTCCGGCGGCCTTATCCTCCGCAGGGACAGCATCGAAGTCAACTGCACGGTGGAACTCCTTGTCGAGCTGTGCAGGGGAGAGATGTCCGCCGAGCTGGCTGGCGTCCTCTTTGACTGATGCGCCCCCGCTATCCCAAGACAGGGAGGGAAAAATTTGTCGAATAAGTCCAATAATAAAGAAAAATATCTTTATATATCCGCGATGCTCCGCGCGCGTGAGAACAAGATGCTCACGCGGGACAAGGCGGAGCGTATGCTCGACGCCGGTTCCTTCGAGGAGGCGGCCAAGCTTCTGAGCGACTGCGGCTATGAGGATATGTCGCAGATGAGCGCGAAGGACATCGAAGGCGCGCTGGCTCGCCGCCGTGACGCCGTGTTTACGGAGCTTGCGGCGCTCGCCCCGAACAAGATGATAGTCGACGTTTTCCGCGTGAAGTATGACTACCACAACGCGAAGACCGTCATCAAGGCCGAGGCCATGGGCACCGCCCCCCTGCCGCTGATGAGCGGCGCGGGCAGAGAGAAGCCCGAAGCGCTGCTCGCGGCATACAATGAGGATCGCTGCAAGGATCTGCCGGGACTGCTGGGCGACGCGATGACCGAGGCAAAATCGGTGCTCGCGCGCAGTGCGAATCCGCAGCTTGCCGACTTTGTGCTGGATAAGGCGTACTTCGGCGAGCTTGTGAAGCTGACCGATGCGCTCGACAGCCGCTATCTCAAGGGCTACGTCGCCGTCATGGCCGACAGCACCAACCTCAGAAGCGCCGTGCGTACTCTGCGCATGGGCAAGGACGTCGATTTCCTGCGCACCGCGCTCGTACCGGGCGGAAACGTCAGCGCCGACCGCATCATCGCGGCCGCCTCCGGCGATTCCCTCGCCGCGCTCTTCGCGGGAACGGATCTTGCCGAGGCCGCGGCTCTCGGCTCTGCCGCCGTCGAGGGCGGCGCGATGACCGCTTTTGAGCTGGCCTGCGACAACGCCGTCATGGCCTACGTTGCCGGCGCAAAGCTCGCCGCCTATGGCGAGGAGCCGGTCATCGCCTACATGGCTGCCGTCGAAAGCGAGATAACCACGGTGCGCATGATACTCACCGGACGTCTCGCGGGCATCGAGCCTCAGACTATACGGGAAAGGCTGCGTGATATGTATGCTTAAAATTGCCGTTATCGGCGGAAGAGATACCGTTATGGGCTTCCGCGCGCTCGGACTGGAGACTTATCCCGCCGCAGATGCCGCCGAAGCCGGGCATATCCTGCGCCGCCTCACCCGCGAAAACGATGATTACGCAATAATCTATATCGAAGAAAATCTCGCCGCAGAGCTTGCGCATGAAATTGACAAGTTCAAGGATCGCCCCACTCCGGCCGTGATCCTCATCCCCGGCAGAGAAGGCTCGATGGGACTCGGACAGTCGGCACTCAAGGCCGCTGTCGAGCGCGCCGTCGGCACGAATATCTTGGGCGATTGACGCCCTGTCCTTCAACACTAACAAAGGAAGGTATGTAAATGAGCGGAACTATAACAAAAGTTTCCGGACCGCTTGTTGTGGCCGAGAACCTTGCGGACGCAAACGTCTCCGACGTTGTCCGAGTCGGTTCTCAGCGCCTGATAGGCGAGATCCTTAACATGACCGGCGACAAGGCTTCCATTCAGGTCTACGAGGAGACCTCCGGCCTTGGCCCCGGCGCCGTTGTCGAAACCACCGGTATGCCGATGTCCGTTGAGCTCGGACCCGGTATGCTCGACAATATCTACGACGGCATTCAGCGTCCTCTGCCCGAGATGCGCGCCCTCTCCGGCGACTCCATCACCCGCGGCACCGACGTTCCCGCGCTCAACCGTGAGAAAAAGTGGGACTTCGTCCCCGTTGCAAAGCCCGGCGATCATGTCATCGCGGGCGACGTGCTCGGCACCGTTCAGGAGACGAGCGCGATTCTGCACAAGATAATGGTTCCCTACGGCGTATCCGGCGAGGTCGTCAGCCTCAACGCCGGTGAGCACGTTGTCACCGACGTGGTTGCCGTCGTGCGCGACGCGAAGGGCATTGAGCATGATCTCACCATGATCCAGCGCTGGCCCGTCCGTATCGCAAGACCCTACGCCAAGAAATACGTCCCCAGCCGCCCCATGAACAGCGGCCAGCGTATCATAGACACCCTGTTCCCGATCGCAAAGGGCGGTACCGCGGCAGTCCCCGGCCCCTTCGGCTCCGGCAAGACCGTCGTGCAGCACCAGCTGGCGAAGTGGTCGGACGTCGATATCGTTATCTACATAGGCTGCGGCGAGCGCGGCAATGAGATGACCGACGTTCTTATGGAGTTCCCCGAACTCAAGGACCCGCGCAACGGCGAGCCGCTGATGAAGCGCACCGTGCTTATCGCCAACACCTCTGACATGCCGGTCGCGGCGCGTGAAGCGTCCATCTACACCGGTATCACCATCGCCGAGTACTTCCGCGACATGGGCTACGACGTGGCCGTTCTGGCAGACTCCACCTCCCGCTGGGCTGAGGCTCTGCGTGAGATGTCCGGTCGTCTTGAGGAGATGCCCGGTGAAGAGGGCTACCCCGCCTACCTCGCCTCCCGCCTGGCTCAGTTCTATGAGCGCGCGGGCGTTGTCGAGTGCCTCGGCGCGGACGACCGTCAGGGCTCCGTCACCGCCATCGGCGCCGTTTCCCCTCCGGGCGGCGATATTTCCGAGCCTGTCTCTCAGGCAACGATGCGTATAGTCAAGGTGTTCTGGGCACTTGACTCCAGCCTTGCCTATGCCCGTCACTTCCCGGCCATCAACTGGCTGACCTCCTACTCGCTGTATCTGGACACTCTGGCTCCTTGGTACACCGAGCAGTTTGGCGAGGGCTACATGGCCAACCGCACCAAGTCCATGCACATCCTTCAGGAGGAGAGCGAGCTGCAGGAAATCGTTCGTCTCGTCGGTCAGGACGCGCTATCCCCGGCTGACAGACTCACCATGGAGACCGCGAAGATGATCCGCGAGGACTTTCTCCAGCAGAACGCCTTCGTCGACGAGGACGCATATTCCTCCTACGCCAAGCAGTACAGACTCCTTGACATCATCCTGCACTATGACGAGCTTTGCCGTGAGGCTCTGAGCAAGGGCGCGGATATGAACGCACTCTTTGTCATCAGCGCCCGCGAGAAAATCGGCCGTGCAAAGATGGCCGACGCCGCTTCCTTCAACGCCGATTACGACGAGATCGCCGCACTGATGAAGAAGGAGATCGATGAAGTCATTGCCGGAGGTGAGGACGCATGATTAAAGAGTATAAAACCATACGAGAGATCGCAAGCCCTCTTATGATAGTAGACCATGTCGAGGGCGTTACCTACGATGAGCTGGCCGAAATAGAGCTTCCCAACGGTGAGGTTCGCCGTTGCAAGGTGCTCGAGGTCGAGGGCGACAAGGCAGTCGTTCAGCTTTTCGAGTCCGCACAGGGCATCAACCTTGCGCAGTCCAAGGTTCGCTTCCTCGGTCACCCGCTGGAGCTTGCCGTGAGCGAGGATATGCTCGGTCGAGTCTTTAACGGTATGGGTCAGCCCATAGACGGCGGCCCCGACATACTTGCCGAGGCGCATCTGGACATCAACGGTCTGCCGATGAACCCGGCCGCCCGCGCCTACCCCGCAGAGTTTATCCAGACCGGTGTTTCCACCATTGACGGTCTTAACACTCTGGTTCGCGGTCAGAAACTGCCCATATTCTCCGGCTCCGGTCTGCCCCACGCTGCGCTTGCCGCTCAGATTGCGCGTCAGGCCAAGGTTCTGGGCGACAACGAGACCTTCGCCGTCGTGTTCGCCGCCGTCGGCATCACCTTTGAGGAGTCCGAGTACTTCATCAACGACTTCCGCCGTACCGGTGCAATCGAGCGTACCGTCGTATTCTCAAACCTTGCAAACGACCCGGCAGTTGAGCGTATCGCCACCCCGCGTATGGCTCTGACCGCCGCCGAGTACCTTGCATTTGAGAAGGATATGCAGGTTCTCGTTATCATCACCGATATCACCAACTACGCCGAGGCTCTGCGTGAGGTCTCCGCCGCAAAGAAGGAAGTCCCCGGCCGCCGCGGCTATCCCGGCTACCTGTACACCGACCTTGCGACCATGTATGAGCGCGCAGGCCGCCGTCAGGGCAAGAAGGGCTCCATCACGATGATACCCATTCTGACCATGCCCGAGGACGACAAGACTCACCCCATCCCCGACCTTACCGGCTACATCACCGAGGGTCAGATAATCCTCAGCCGTGAGCTGCACCGCAAGGGCATAGTTCCTCCCGTGGACGTTCTGCCGTCCCTGAGCCGTCTGAAGGATAAGGGCATCGGCGTCGGCAAGACCCGTGAGGATCACGCCGGCACGATGAACCAGCTCTTCGCCGCATACTCCCGCGGCAAGGACGCGAAGGAGCTCATGACCATACTCGGCGAGGCCGCTCTGTCCGATGACGATAAGCTCTTTGCAAAGTTTGCCGACGAGTTTGAAAAGGTCTATGTCAGCCAGGGCAACACCACCAACCGCAGCATCGAGGAGACGCTGAACATCGGCTGGGAGTTGCTGAGCATTCTCCCGCGCCGTGAGCTCAAGCGTATCAAGCCCGAGATGATAGACAAGTACATGCCCAAGAAGTAAAAACCCAAAATTATTTACGGAGGTGATGCTTTTTGGCGAGTACCGCAATAACTCCGACCAGAATGGTGCTCAACCAGCTCAAGGGTCGTCTCAAGACCGCCCGCAGAGGCCACAAGCTGCTCAAGGACAAGCGCGATGAGCTGATGCGTCAGTTCATGGACGTAGTGAAGCTCAATAAGCAGCTGCGTATGAAGGTCGAGGAGGGCTTGACCGCCGCATTCTCCTCGCTTCAGGTGGCAAGCGCCATCATGTCCCCCGAAATGCTCGAGCAGGCGCTGATGTATCCGCGCCAGAGCGTTGAGCTGGGGATGGAGTTTAAGAACATAATGAGCGTCAACGTACCGCGCTACAGCTTCCATACCAAGAATAACGACCCGTCTGAAATCTATCCCTACGGCTTCGCGCAGACCTCCGGCGAGCTGGACGATGCGCTGGATAAGATGGCGAGAGTGTTTGAGGATATGCTGGAGTTGGCTCAGGTCGAAAAGACTATGCAGCTTCTCGCGGAGGAGATCGAAAAGACCCGCCGCCGCGTCAACGCGCTGGAGTACGTTATGATTCCGGAGCTTGAGGGGAATATCAAGTATATTTCCATGAAGCTTGAGGAGAACGAGAACTCCACGAAGGTTCGTTTGCTGAAGGTCAAGGAAATGGTTCTTCAGGACGCGCATAATTACAAGCAATAAGCCAATAAAGCAACCTCCCCGACGGATTCCCGTCGGGGAGGTTTTTTTGGTGATGGGGTTTTGACGATGTGATGTTAAGTTTTGCCGCGCCGTGCCGCAACACCCCCTTGGCGCCCCTCATAGGGGAGCTGTCACGAAGTGACTGAGGGGTCGCCGGGGTGGAGAAAGCGCCAGTAGGGAAAAGAGAGGACTTGGCGCCCCTTCTAGGGGAGCTGGCGCAAAGCGCCTGAGGGGTCGCCAGTGTACGGAAATTGCCGATAGGGAAAAGAAAGAGCAGGGGATAGAATACATGTGTCATTCCCCCTAGAGGGACTAGGCGGCAGATTAATGAATCGTGGTATGCCGCCGTCGCGCTGAGCGAAGCGACGTGGGAATCCGTTTCTCCTTATGTCGGCAATGTGTTTTCGTGCGGTGCATAGGGGATGCGGATTGCGAGACCGGTGTGTTGTACACCGGTCTCGCAATGACAAGTTGGTTTGAATCAAGCGCATCGATTTTTCATGCGTTGAGAACAATAGACAACGGGACGGCCTCTGTGCCGTCCCGCTGTCATAATAACGCAGCGTATAAATACCTGCCCAATCAGCAGGAAGCCTTGCAGCTCCAGTCACTGACGGTGAGCCTGATTATTGTCAGGCGCTCCAGCGCGCGGGGGTCGAAGCTCCAGTCCGCCTTGCCGGAATAATGCCGCATTATCAGCCCCAGCGCGTGGTGCTTCTCATCATTGTCCGTGACCGGGGCGGCATGGCCGCGCCCCATGACACAGCCGTACGAATACGAAAAAGCGCAGGCAATATCGGCGGCGCGGAGCGCATGGCCGCAGTCCATCTCAAACGAGACATCGGCGCTGCTGCCTATCAAATCGATCTTCCGCCCCTCGGACGCGCAGTGAAAATACAGAGTGAGCGCGCCGCCAGCGTCCTCAAAGCCGAAGTTCATCGGCACAATGTAAGCCTCGCCATTATCGACAAGGCCGAGCCGGCAGCAGTCGCACTCGGCGACGATCTCAAGCATCTTATCCCGGTCGGTTATCTCTCTGTCTCTGCGTCTCATTCCGCGCCCTCCTGTGTTTATCCCGGAAGCTCCTCCGCGCCCTCAACGTACATCTCCTCGCAGTCGCTCTGCGCCCGCTTGAGTATGTCCGCCGCCTGACCGAAGTTCAGGTTCTCAAGCGCGTTGAGCGAATCGGTAATGCTGTTGAACAGCGAAAGATACATTTTTTTATTGATTTGATAGACGGAAATCTTCTTATAAGCCCGCGCAAGTGTTTA
>URPD01000005.1 GCA_900549645.1 uncultured Eubacteriales bacterium | reverse complement strand
CCAAAATACTCGATGCAGTAGTTAATAAAACAAGGAAGGTCCCCAGTCAGCTCATGCTAAACTTGTTTTCCGCAATGCGAAGCGCTCCGTCAAAGACTATTTGATTTATATCGTGACCATGACGATCTGTGTCACCTTGTTTTATTCCTTTCTGTCTATTTCCAGCCGCTACTACCAACCCGATATTGGAAGCGAGTACAATTTCACAATCTTGAGTGATGGCATGAAGGCCGCGATCTGCGTCATTACTCTGTTCTTACTTTTCTTGATTCGTTTTGTCAATCACTATATGCTGCGGCGTAAACAAAAAGAGTTTGCGGTCCAGTCCATTATGGGAATGGAACAAAAGACCGTCGGCAGACTTTTCTTTGCAGAAACTTTTATGATGGGGATCCTCTCGATTGCCATTGGAATTTTTCTCGGTGTATTCTGCTCCCAGTTTATCACAGCCATGCTGTTGACTACCTATGGAAAAAGCTATGAATTGTCGTGGACACTATTTCCGGATACAGTCTTGCTGACAATCGGCTTCTTTATATTCAGCTTCTTGATTGTTGGGATATTCAATACTCGCACTATTCGCAAAACCAAAATCATTGATATGTTGGCAGCGGAGAAAGAAAATGATCCTGAGCTAAAAAAGAGCCGCTGGATTGCTGCTGTGGTTCTGCTGTTTGAAGGATTCACAGTGTGGATGCTTCTCACTGGCGTGCAAAAAATAATGCAGAAAATCAATCTTCGGGAACTATATCCCGATATTTATAAAACAGACACTTTTTTGGAAGTGACCGATGAAGTACAGGCCGTGTTCCTGGCCGATAAACGAGCTGAAGCACGCTACCTGCGCCAGATGTATAACTACAAAGCGCACTATTCCCTGGACTGCGACAATGGCATTGAGAAAGCATTGATGCAGCACCCACCGACCCCAGAAGAAATCCTGGAGGACAAGCAGCTGCGCGATCAGCTCTATACTGCGATAATGGAGTTGCCGGATAAGCAGGCCAAGTGGATCTACGCCCGGTTCTATCTGGGCATGACCGTCAAGGAAATTGCCCAGATTGAAGGTGTCGATCTCAGCTGGGTATAAAGCACACCGTTACGCAAGTCAATGTGGATGGCAAGAACATCACCGTACAGAAGGACCGAACGAAAACAAAGTCCAGTTACCGGACATTGCCTTTGGTCCCGCCATTTGAAGAACTGCTGCGGCGCTTGAAACAAGAGCAGCTTGTCAATCAAAAGGTATGCGGCGCAGCCTACTGCAAAAAATATCTGGATTATATCTATGTAAATGCAATGGGCGAACTTGTCAAACCAAACTTCATCACACAGCATTTTGAGATTGTATTGAAAAACCACGGATTGAAAAAAATCCGTTTCCACGATCTCCGCCATAGCTGTGCCAGCCTTCTTTACGCCAACGGTGTCAGTCTGAGGGACATCCAGGAGTGGCTGGGACATAGCGACATCGGAACGACATCGAATATTTACACCCACCTTGATTATAGCAGCAAGGTTTCGTCAGCAAATGCGATCCTCGCATTTTACCCGCAAAACACCAGAGTACAGACTATCGGGCAATAAAAAAGCCCTGAACTCTGTAAGTTCAGGGCTGAAAATTCTGGTGCCGGTGGCCGGACTCGAACCGGCACGGATTGCTCCGCCGCATTTTGAGTGCGGTGCGTCTGCCAATTCCGCCACACCGGCATTTATATTTTAATTCCCTGTGTCCCGCATATCTCTGATTTTGGAGGGATATGCGGGAGGGATATTAAAACCAAATGCTGTTATTCAGTTGAAAATATGCTGTAATACCAAGGGTCCTACAAAAACACCTGTGAATGGACGAACAAGATTTTGAGTCCGCCTCGTCTACCAATTCCAACACACCGGCACGATGTTCAAAGTATATATCATCCGGGCGGAAAATTCAAGTAAAAATTCTTCATTCCGCGCATTTTGAATCATCTGCCGCAAAATCAAAACCTCCGGCTTTACCGGAGGTTTTGGTTCATATCAATATCAATCCATCTGGAATCTCGCCAACATGTTCTCAACGCTGTTGTCGAGCAGCTTGAGGAAGCGATCCTGCGTGATCTCCTTCGGCAACTGCATACCGAGATCAAGCCACTGCGATATCAGGCCGACAACGCCGTTAGCATAAAACTCAACAACAAACTCAAAGTCCGTACGGTCGATATTCTTCCCATCGGAGACGATTATCGCAAAGCTGCGGATACATCCCTGAAGACGGCGCTTGAAGTAGCGCAGCATGTAGATGCGGCTGTTGGAATTATAGATATTGAGCGCAAAAACGCTGTTGTCCGCAAGGTACTTAAAGAACATCATAACGTCGTCGCGCCAGTGCTCATACACTACCTCGCTGGGCAGCACACGGTTGGCGTCCTCTTCAAAAACCCACTCCAACAGATCATACACATCGTCAAAGTGATAATAAAAGGTCTGGCGGTTCACGCCGCAGATCTCGACGAGATCCTTTACTGTGATCTTGTCTATCGGTTTTACTGTGAGCATCTGTTTGAGCGCCGCGCCCAAAGATTCCTTTGTTGTTGAAGCCATATTGCTGACCTCCCGCTTTTTTATATATTATAGCACATAAGGTCGCAGAATGTAAAGATTTTTTAAGACACTTTGCTGCAAATGACTAGATTTTTTTCGCATACAGCAAGAAAACCTCTCCTGCCGAACGGCAAAAGAGGTTTTCTGGAGCTGGTAATGTGACTCGAACACACGACCCCTTCATTACGAGTGAAGTGCTCTACCGACTGAGCTATACCAGCATCAACAGGAGATATATTACCATAAGCTGCGGCTAAAGTCAATCACGAATATTCGCGCCGCGCAAATAAATACAAGGCGTATACTGACAAATCCGACGAAAAAAACTTTGGGAGAACTACACAAACGCCGTCCCGATTTCGCATGTATTCCCCGTGTCAATAGACCGGTTCACCAAAAATTCTGAGCCGAGAACAGCGTTTAAAAGTTACATAATTATTTCATCAAATTATTTTTCAAATAGTTATCAACATTTTCAACAGGCTTTTCAACACTCAATTTTTCCTGAGATATCAACGAAAATCCGGATTTTCATCAATTCATCCCATCGCCGGAAACGCAATTTTATTACAAAAAAGAAACAACTTTTTGTTTACATAACCGCATACTCACCGGAATGTCGAGCGGAACAGGCCGGATTCGTTATATGATGAAAAGCTGTCGCCGCATACGATGATATGGTCATCGAGCATGATGCCGACTGCGTTGAGCGCCCGTGAAAGATTTGTTGTGATAATGTCGTCCTCGCGCGAGGGCTTGACCGTGCCGCGCGGATGGTTATGGGATATTATAACGGACGATGCCTTGAAGCGCAGTGCAAGCTCCGTCATCTTTCTGACGTTCGCCTCGACCGAATTGACCACTCCGCGGGAGATAAGCTGGCAGCATATCACGCATTTCTGCGAGTCGAGGCAGAGCATGTACAGCACCTCGTCCCGCTCATACATGAATATCGGCATGAAATACTTCCCCGCCGCGGAGGCGCTGTTTATCTTCTTCTGCGGCTTCGACTTGTCGATCATATACCGGCGTGAGATCTGCGGAATAAGACTCAGCAGAAGCGCGGAGTTCTCCCCTATTCCGCTGACGTCCTGAAGCTCCTGTACGCTGGCTTCAAGCACACCGGACAGCGAGCCGAAACGGTTTAACAGCTCATGCGCGATCAGATTCGTGTCAGCGCGTGGGATGGCATAGAACAGCAGAAGTTCAAGCACGTTTATATCGTTGAAATTATCCAAACCATGCTCAAGATATCTCGCTTTAAGTCTCTCACGATGTCCGTCGTGAACTCCCATGTTGTGCCTCCCCCGCTTTCTTTGGTATTGCCGTTTAAAGCTCCATTGTCGCGTACGCGTTGAGATCGCTCCCGGCTCTTACCCCGGCCAGATACTCATAATACGCCTGCGCGCCGACCATCGCCCCGTTGTCTCCACAGAGCTTGAGCGGCGGAATGTAGAGCTTGAGCCCGTTTTTCTCTGCCGCGGCCTTGAAATCGGCGCGGATGCGCGAATTTGCCGCGACGCCGCCCGCGACGACGATCTTGTCGCGCCCCAGCTCCTTCGCCGCCTGCATGGCTCTCGGCACGAGGCTGTCGCTTACAGCCTTTGTGAACGACGCCGCAAGGCTCGCGCGGTCGATCTCCTCGCCCTTCTGCTCCGCAGTGTGGACAAGGTTTATGACGGCGGTCTTCAGACCGGAAAAGCTCATGTCGTAGGGATTGCCCTCGACGTGCGATATCGGGAAATGATACTTCGTGTCGTCCCCGCCCTGAGAGAGCAGGTCTATCGGCTTTCCGCCGGGGTACGGCAGCCCTAGCACACGCGCCGTCTTATCGAAGCACTCCCCTGCAGCGTCGTCCCGCGTCGCACCGAGGATGTGCATATCCGTATAGCCGCGGACGTCGACAAGGATCGTGTTGCCGCCGGATATAGCAAGGCACAGGAACGGCGGCTCCAGCTCAGGATACGCAAGGTAATTCGCCGCGATATGGCCGCGGATATGGTGCACTGGTATGAGCGGCACGTTCAGCGCGAGGGCGCATGATTTGGCAAAGTTCACGCCGACAAGGACAGCGCCGATAAGCCCCGGTGCATACGACACGGCAACCGCGTCGATGTCCTGCCGGGTTATACCGGCGGCGTCTATCGCCTTCTGCGCAAGTATGGATATCGACTCCACATGGCAGCGCGAGGCTATCTCCGGCACGACCCCGCCGTATACCGCGTGCAGATCCGCCTGAGAGAAAATCTGATCCGTCAATATTTTTCTGCCGTCCTCGACAACGGCCACCGCCGTTTCATCACAGGTAGATTCAAAGGATAGTATCTTCACAGTGCAAGTCCTCTTTATCTGTAAAAATTTTCGTCATCAGTATAGCATTTTCGCGCGGCAAATCATAGTAGTTTTTTCTCGTCCCGACGGGGACATAGCCGTGCTTTGAATAGAGCGCTATCGCGGGAGCATTGCTCTCGCGCACCTCAAGCGTCGCAAAGCTCAGCGCGCGCTTCTTCGCGCGGCTGTCCATCTCGGCTATCAGTGCGTCGCCTATGCCCTGTCTGCGGCATTCTGGCGATACGGCGACATTTGAGATGTAACCCTCGTCCAGTACGAACATCATCCCGACGTAGCCCAGCACCCTGCCGTCGCCGTCTACGGCGGCGATGAACTCATGGTTCGCGTCCGGCAGCTGGCTTCTGAGCTGCTGCTCCGTCCACGGCATGGAGAAGCACTGCTCCTCAAGCGCGGCAAGCTGCGATATCATGCTCTCCTCAGCGTCGATTATGGTCGCGCCCATCAGTGCGCCTCCGCCCAGCTCTTGCCGGTCTTGACGTCGACCGTGAGCGGCACGGCAAGCTGTGCCGCGTGCTCCATCTCGTATTTCAGCAGCTCGCTCACAAGTTCCGCCTCACTCTCCGGGCACTCGACGATAAGCTCGTCGTGCACCTGAAGTATCAGCCACGCTTCAAGCCCCTCACTGCGAAGCCGCCTGTCGACGTTCACCATCGCAAGCTTGATGATGTCCGCCGCCGTGCCCTGTATCGGCATATTCAGCGCGACCCGCTCGCCGAAGGAGCGCATGTTGAAGTTAGAGCTTTTCAGCTCCGGCAGACTGCGGCGGCGGCCGTACAGCGTCGTGACGTAGCCGTCCTCTTTCGCCTTTTTGACGATGCTTTCCATGTATTCATGCACGCCAGAATACTTCTCCATGTAGGCGTCCATATACGCTTTCGCCTCGTTCGTGTAGACGCCGATATCCTGCGCCAGCGAGAAGGCGGAGATACCGTACACGATGCCGAAATTTACGGCCTTCGCGCGGCTTCTGAGCGTCGGCGTGACCTCTTCTATCGGGACGTTGAACACGCGGGAGGCCGTAACGGTGTGGAAGTCCTCGCCGCTCAGGAACGCCTCCTGCATCGCCTTGTCGCCCGATATGTGCGCCAGCAGGCGCAGTTCTATCTGACTGTAATCCGCGTCGACGAGCACCTTTCCCGGCGAGGCGACAAACATCCTGCGTATCTCGGCGCCGAGCTTACGGCGCACGGGGATGTTTTGCAGATTCGGTTCTGTGGACGACAGGCGTCCCGTGGCCGTGACGGTCATCTGGAAGCTTGTGTGGATCCTGCCGTCGGGTGAAATGACCTTCAGCAGGCCGTCCGCGTAGGTGGATTTGAGCTTTGTGAGCATACGGTATTCGAGTACAGCCTCTATCATCGGGTGCTTGCCGCGCAGTTTTTCGAGGATGTCGGCGTTCGTGCTCCAGCCGGTCTTGGTCTTTTTGCCGGACGGGAGCATCAGTTCCTCGAACAGCACCTCTCCGAGCTGCTTCGGCGAATTAATGTTGAATTCGTGCCCCGCCAGCTCCCAGACCTGATTCTGAAGCCCGGCGATGCCCGAATTAAGACTCTCGCCGAAATCATACAGTGCCTTGCGGTCAACGAGGAAGCCCGCGCTTTCCATGCGCGCGAGAACCGCGCACAGCGGCAGCTCGGCGGTATTGTATAGCTCCGTCATCCCAAGCTCCGCGAGCTTGCTTTCCATGACGGGCTGAAGCAGATATATGGCTTCCGCGCCGTTCAGTTCCCGCCCCAGATAGCGCACGGAGATTCTCTCCAGCCCGTAGGTGCTCTCCGTCGCGCCGAGCAGGTACGCGGCCAGCTCTGTGTCAAATACGAAGCCGTCCAGCGGCAGATGCTCGGTCAGAAGCTGCTCCATCACGGCCTTGACACCATGGCCGCATTTTTTTATTTCCGGGGAAAATATCAGCCTCAGCAGCGGCGAATAATCGTCGCCATAGGTGTTCCAGCTTGCCGCGTACACGGCCTTGCCGTCGCATATCTCGACGCTGTCAAGCCCGTTTTCCACCCACACGGCGATATGCTCCGCCGCGCGGATAATGTCCGAAAGCTCCTGCACCGGCAGATTTTCCACGCGCATCAGACTATCCGCGGCGTTCTCCGCCGACGCCGGGGGCTCGCCCTCCGTGAGCTGCCATTTCTCTATGAATTTATTGAAGCCGAGGCGCTTGAAAAGCCCGTACAGCTCAGGTTTATACGCCTTGTTCCAGACATTCTCGTCCGGGTCGAACTCCAGCGGGATGTGCCGGTCGATAGTCGCAAGCCAGTATGACATTCTGGCGCTGTCCTCCCCGGCGGCAAGCTTTTTGCGCACACCCTCCTTGATGTCCAGCGTCTCAAGATTCGAGTATATCGCGTCGAGCGTCCCGAAGCGGCGGATAAGCTCAAGCGCCGTCTTCTCGCCGACGCCGGGCACGCCCGGAATATTGTCAGACGTATCGCCCATCAGGGATTTCAGATCGACCATGCGCTCCGGCTCGAAGCCGTATTCTTCGCGGAAGCGCGTCGGGTCATAGATTATAGTCTCGGTCTGCCCCATGCGGGTCTTGACGTTGCAGACATAGCTCTTATCGGAGATGAGCTGCAAGCTGTCCTTATCGCCGGTGACTATGACGCAGTTCCAGTCCTTCTGCTCGCATATCGCGGCGGCAGTGCCGAGAATGTCGTCCGCTTCATATCCCTCAAGCTCGTAGCGGCGGATGCCCATATCGTCAAGCGCTTCCTTCAGCAGCGGCATCTGCACCGCAAGCTCCTCAGGCATCGGCTTACGCTGTGCCTTATAGCCGTCGTACTTTTTATGGCGGAAGGTCGGCGCTTTGAGGTCGAAGCTCACGCACACGGCGTCCGGCTTCTGCTCGTCGTATATTCTCTGGAAAATGGTTAGGAAGCCGTAGACCGCGTTCGTCGGCGTTCCGTCCGGCGCGTTGAGCGGACGCACGCCGTAAAATGCGCGGTTTACTATGCTGTTGCCGTCGATTATCATCAGCTTCATGGCTTACCCTCCCCGCGCAGTCGGATGATCTCATCCCTGAGCTGCGCCGCAATTTCGTATTCAAGCATCTTTGCCGCCTTGTGCATCTTGTCCTCAAGCTGTGCGATAAGCGCGCGGCGCTCGCGTTCGGTCATATGCGTACCGTCGGCGCGCTTCGGCGCGGCGGCAGGCTCGCTGGATATCTCCAGCAGCTCGCGGACGCTCTTGATTATCGTCTTCGGTACTATGCCGTGAGCCTCGTTGTAGGCCATCTGCTTTTCGCGGCGGCGGTTCGTCTCGTCGATGCAGGCGCGCATGGACGGCGTTATTACGTCGGCGTACATGATGACCTTGCTTTCGGCGTTTCGCGCCGCGCGGCCGACGGTCTGAATCAGGCTCGTTTCACTGCGGAGGAAGCCCTCCTTGTCGGCGTCGAGTATCGCAACAAGGCCGATTTCCGGAATGTCCAGACCCTCGCGCAGAAGGTTTATGCCGACCAGCACGTCGAACTCGCCGAGACGCAGATCTCGGATTATCTCCATGCGCTCTATCGTGCCGATATCGTGGTGCATGTAGCGGCACTTTATGCCGACGTTGCCGAGGTAGGCCGACAGATCCTCGGCCATCTTTTTGGTCAGCGTCGTCACAAGGCAGCGCAGTCCCATTTTTATTCTCTCGTTTATCTCGCAGATGAGGTCGTCTATCTGCCCCTCTATCGGGCGGACGAATATCTCCGGGTCGAGCAGTCCCGTCGGGCGGATGATCTGCTCCACGATCTGCCCCGCGCGCTCGCGCTCATATTCGCCGGGCGTTGCGGAGACGTACACGCGCTGGTGAACACGCTGCTCGAATTCGTCATACTTCAGCGGACGGTTATCGAAGGCCGAGGGCAGGCGGAAGCCGTACTCCACAAGCGATTCCTTGCGCGCCCTGTCGCCGCGGTACATTGCGCGCACCTGCGGCAGTGTAACGTGACTCTCGTCCACGAACAGAAGGAAGTCCTTCGGGAAATAGTCGAGCAGCGTCATCGGCGCGCTGCCCGGCGCGCGGTTCGAGATTATGCGCGAATAGTTCTCAATGCCGGTGCAGTAGCCCAGCTCCTGCATCATCTCGATGTCGTAATCCGTGCGCTGGCGGATGCGCTGTGCCTCGATAAGCTTGTTGTTCTCCTCAAACCACTTGACGCGCTCGTCGCACTCGCGGCGTATCTCGTCGATGGCGGCGGACATTTTCTCCTTGGTCGTGACATAGTGGCTGGCGGGATATACCGCGGCATGGCTCAGTATCCTTGTCGGCATACCGGTCACGACGTTTATCTCGCTTATGCGGTCGATCTCGTCGCCGAAGAACTCCACGCGTATGGCCTTATCGTTGGAATAGGCAGGGAAAATCTCGACCGTGTCGCCGCGGACGCGGAACATGTTGCGCTCAAATGCGATGTCGTTGCGCTCGTAGCGTATCTCGATGAGCTTTCTCAGCAGCTCGTCAAAATCCCTCGTCTGGCCGGGGCGCAGTGATATGACCATGTTGGCATAGTCTATCGGGTCGCCCAAGCCATAGATGCAGGACACCGAGGACACGACGATAACATCGCGCCGCTCGAAGAGGCTCGACGTCGCGCTGTGGCGCAGGCGCTCTATCTCGTCGTTTATCGAGCAGTCCTTCTCGATAAACGTGTCGGTGTGCGGGATATACGCCTCCGGCTGATAATAGTCGTAATACGAGACGAAATACTCGACCGCGTTTTCCGGGAAAAACTCCTTGAACTCGCTGCACAGCTGCGCCGCAAGCGTCTTATTATGCGCCAGAACAAGCGTCGGCCGGTTGACGCGGGCGATGACGTTTGCCATCGTGAAGGTCTTGCCGGAGCCGGTGACGCCGAGCAGCACCTGTTCGTCTATTCCGTTCTCAATGCCTGCCACAAGGCCGTCTATCGCTTCCGGCTGGTCACCGGTCGGCTGATACGGCGATACAAGCTTGAATTTATCCATAGCTGTCTCCAGAATCAAAACATTAGAATGATATATTATACCACAAATATACCGTGTGCTCAATATGAAGCGCAAAAAAGACTTGGCTTTGGCCAAGTCTTTTTCAGTGTTTAATTATCAGTCTTTGTATTCAAACATGAGGTCATACATGCTGACGGTGTCGCCGTCCTTGACGCCCATCTTCTCCATGCGCTCAAACACTCCGGCCTCACGCAGAACCTTGTCGAAGTACATCCGGCTCTCGTAATCGCCGAAGTTGATCGTCGCAACAAGGCGCTGGAGCCACGGCCCCTCAACGATCCACATATCGTCAAACTGGCGTATCTCAAGCTCCTCGGAGGTGTCTATCACAGGCTCCGGCGGGACATAGTCTGCCTCGTAGCTCGCTATCGGCGGCAGCTCCGCAAGGCGGCGGGCGCACTCTTTGATAAGCTCGCGCGTGCCCTCATGGGTCACGGCGCTCATCTCGAAGAATTCATAGCCCAACTCTTCAGATCTGGCGCGCAGACGGTCGATATTCTCCCTGTCGTCGCCCAGCAAGTCGCATTTGTTGGCCGCGACTATCTGCGGGCGCTCGGCAAGCTCCGGGTTATACTCGCGCAGCTCCGTGTTTATCGCGTCGAAGTCCTCGACGGGATCGCGTCCCTCGCTGCCGGACACGTCCACCAGATGTATCAGCAGACGGCAGCGGTCGATATGGCGCAGGAAGTCATGCCCAAGCCCCGCGCCCTCGGACGCGCCCTCGATGATGCCCGGAATATCGGCCATTACGAAGGAGACGCCCTCGTCGACGTACACGACGCCGAGGTTCGGGAACAGAGTGGTAAAATGATAATTTGCTATTTTCGGGTGCGCCTTGCTGACGACGGAAAGCAGTGTCGATTTGCCGACGTTCGGGAAGCCGACCAGACCTACGTCCGCCAGCAGCTTCAGCTCCAGCGTGATATCATGGCTTTCGCCGGGAAGGCCGGGCTTTGCGAAGCGCGGCACCTGACGCGTCGGCGTTGCAAAATGCATGTTGCCCCAGCCGCCGCGGCCGCCATTTGCGGCCACAAAGTTCTCGCCGGAGGACATATCGTGCATGATAGCGCCGGTCTCTGTGTCGCGTATTATCGTACCGCGCGGGACTTTGATATATAGGCTCTCGCCGTCCTTGCCGTAGCAGCGCTTGCCCTGACCGTTCGCGCCGTTTCCGGCGACGTATTTGCGCTTATAGCGGAAGTCCATCAGCGTGGACATATTGTCGTCCGCGACGAATATGACGCTGCCGCCGCGGCCGCCGTCGCCCCCGTCGGGGCCGCCTGCCGCAACGTACTTCTCGCGGTGGAACGCGACCGCCCCGTCCCCGCCCTTGCCGGCGTGGACGCTGATGCGCGCTTTATCTACAAAAGAAGTTCCCATATTGCCTCCTTTTAGCGTTCTGAATCGAATATAAGGCGATGGCAACGCCTTAACGAAAAAAGCCGGACTGGAACGTCCGGCTTTTTTAAGTCAAAATTTACTGAGCGATTTCTTCGTAAACAGAGACCTTTTTGCGGTCCTTGCCAAGGCGCTCGAACTTCACGGTGCCGTCTACAAGAGCGAACAGAGTGTCGTCCTTACCCTTACCGACATTGGTGCCGGGATGGATCTTTGTTCCGCGCTGTCTGACAAGGATATTGCCGGCGAGAACAAACTGACCGTCGGCTCTCTTGGCGCCAAGACGCTTAGACTCACTGTCGCGGCCGTTCTTGGTAGAACCCATACCTTTTTTATGTGCCATTTAGGTTACACCTCCATTAGTCATTAGTAGCGGGGAAACTTATGCGTTGATGGTTTCGATCTGAACCTTAGTATAAGGCTGTCTGTGGCCCTGAGTTCTGCGGTAGCCCTTTTTAGGCTTCATCTTGTAAACGCGAACCTTTGCGCCCTTGCCGTTCTTGACGACATTTGCAGAGACGCTTGCGCCTTCGATAACGGGTGCGCCGAACTGTGCGGTCTCACCGTCGATAACAGCCAGAACCTTGTCGAACTTAACAGACTCGCCGGCTGCGACATCCAGCTTCTCAACGAAGATAACGTCGCCCTCTGCCACGCGGTACTGCTTGCCGCCGGTAACGATGATAGCATGCTTCATGTGAATTTCCTTCCTCTCTTCAGGTCTCGCTCTTAGGGCGGAGGGCATACCTCTCTTAATACCCCTTCGATGCGGCTTAAAGATAATAGCACGTCAGAGCCTGAATGTCAATGATTTTTTCGATATTTTGTGCCTAAATCAGCCGAGAACCTCAATATTATCGTCTATGAGCAGAAAGCTGCCGTCCATGCCGCTCTGGGAGACGAGCTTGGAGTGGTTCACGCCGTCGGCGTCGGTGTAGGATATCATCAGATTCGGGATGCCGTCGGGGATCATCGTCTCAAGCTGGATGGCGCTGTCCTTCATAAAGCTGCAGTACCAGTGCTCGCCCGTAGTGTAGAAGCGGCTGTCAAAGTCTGCATACTCGACGGAGCACACGCTCACATCGTACACCGCGCCGCTGACCTTGATGCACAGCTGAGTCTCGCCGGAATCCACCGTGACCTTGTCGATGATCTCGGTTCCCTCCGGAAGTGCGTCGAGCGCGAGAGCTTCAAGCTCGCCGGAGCCGGCGCGCGCCGCGGGGAGCCACTTCGAGTCGATATACGGGGCTATCTCATCATAGCTGAACTTGAAGTTTATAACGCCCGCCGCGTACGGCGCTATCTCGTATACGCTTGAAAACACGGTCAGTCCGTCGCCGTCGAGATACCAGCTGCCCTCACGGATAAGCGCCGCGAGCGCGGTCTCGACGTCGTCCACCGTAAGACTCTGCTTTAGTTCGTCATCGGAATTGACCTTTTCGACCATTGCCGCGGTCAGCCATGTCTTGAACGCGTCGAGATCGGGCGCAAGCTTGTCAAGCGTCAGCTGCTCGCCGGTCTCCGCGTCAAAGATGTAGCCGGTGTAGCCGTAGCTGCCGTGTACGCCGCCGGTGTAGGAGTAGTCGTTATAAAGCAGGGAGATAAGCTTCTCGTCCGCGCGCGCGACAAGCACGGTGCGGTTGCTGGCGAGGGTCAGATTCGCTTCGACGTTGTTCTCGCGCACATAGGAGAGGTTGTCGTAGGCCATGTCGAGCATCCCGTTGATGCCGACGCCGTAGCCGCCCTCGACATAGTTATTGCCGGTATAATACTCCTCGTCAAGCGCGGCGATGAAGTCGTTTATCTTCTCGGATGCCGCGTCGCTGCCGTAGATATGGACAGTCGGCGTCTCGTAGGAGAAGTCGAGTATCATCTGGTTTTCATCATCGGGCGCGTAGTAGGTCTCCCTGTGCTCGCCGATGCTGATGGTCACGTACGTGGACGGCTCCGCCGCTTCGGGCGCGGGTTCGGGAGTCGTCTCCTGTTCCTCGGACGCTTCAGGCGTGGGTTCTGGCGTCTCGCTCGGCTCAACGCTGGGTGTGGGCAGCTCTATCTGCTTAAGCTGGTCTATCTGCTCGCAGCCGCAGAGCGATAATGCCAGCAGCGCTGCAATAAGAAGTGCGGTTATCTTTTTCATTGTGTTCCTCCATGTCTGTACTACGTTATATAATGTCGTTCGGTATCGCGCCCGTTGCGAGCGCCTTGTTCGTATACCTGCCGTCGTCGGTGATTTCTTTTATTATATCTATCATCTCCGGGAATCTGATGCGCTGTGACTCGTCCTCAAGCTCGATTTCCATCACCGCGCGGTCACTCCAGAAGGGATAAACGTCGATTTCAAAAAGCTGGTTTTTATACTCCAGACAGTAGCGCGTTTTATATATTGTCCTGCGCTTCGGGTCTGCAAAGCGGAGATATTCGTTATACTCCCGCTCGCTTATCTCGTTTTCTATCTCGACCCGGCGCATATTGCTCACTCGGGTCTTCATCGTGTGCGTATAGACATACACCCCGTCCGCGCCGCGCTTGCGCACCCGCTCCGAGCTGCCCGGCTCCGGGCACAGCAGATAGGTCTGCACGATGTCCGTCGCCTCGGCATTGCGGCCGAGTATGGTGAGATTCGGGTACCGTATAAGATATTTACGCTCTATTTCAAAGCCGTTGTTGTTCATCTTCCGCGCTCCGTCCCATCAGTATGTGCCGATTATACAGAAAAATTGTTAACAAATCAAGACAAAGCAAGACGAAGCCGGAAGCTTCAGAATTTTTAATAACTTACGACACTTCTCATACTATGTCAAAAATGTCACCAAATCTGTTAATTTCCTTGCAAGCGGGCTATATATATGCTATTATGTACATATCTTCATTACGTACGAGGTGGTTTTATGGCAAACAGACCGAATATTCTCAAGCTGGCAACTAAGATCAGTCTTGAGAGCCTTACCTACACCGGCATAACCTACAAGGATCCGGAATATCGCATACTTGCCCCGATAGTTGACGACGATATGTGCCGCGTCATGATGCATATGCGTCTTGAGACAAACCGTACCGTCGAGGACATCGCAAAGCGCTGCCACGAGAGCGAGGCATTCGTTCAGGAGCAGATAGACAAGCTCATTATAGCGGGCATCGTCCGCTCACGCAAGGTCGGCTCTCTTGACTGCTACTACTACCCCATCTGGGTTCCCGGCATCATCGAGGGTATACTCACCAACAAAGAGCAGTGCGAGCGTTACCCTGACATCGGCTACTGCTTTGAGGAGTACGCCCGCCGCCGTCCCGAGATGGTCGCCCCCGCATTCAACTCCGGCAAGCTCGGTATGTTCATGATGCGTGTCATGCCCGTCATGAGCGCCATCGAGAACAACACCAAGACAGCATCCTATGACGAGATTGCCACCCTCATCGAGAACGCGACCGCCATCTCCGTCGGTCCCTGCTCCTGCCGCCGCTCCCGCCGTCTGATGGGAGAGGGCTGCGGTCACCTCGAAGAGGATATGTGCATGTACCTCAACGATAACGCCATAAACTACAGTAAGACCGGCGCACATCGTCTCATCACCAAGGAGGAGGCATACGAGGTTCTCCGCCGCGCCGAGGATAACGGTCTTGTCCATGAGATAAACCAGACTCCCGGCTTTGAAGAGGCCTCCGCTATCTGCAACTGCTGCGGCTGCTCCTGCTATGCTCTGCGTATCGCCGAGATGTTCCGTTCCAAGAACGCCATCCGCTCCAACTACGTTGCCCGCATCGATAAGGAGAAGTGCGTTGCCTGCGGTCAGTGCGTAGAAAACTGTCAGACCAACGCCGTCCGCCTCGGTCAGAAGAACTGCGTCAATAATCCCCACGTCTCCGACGCATACGACACCGACCGCGCCATTCCTTGGGATAAGAGCAGCTATAACATCGACTACCGCACCAACCGCAGCGACGTTATGGAAAGCGGCACCGCGCCCTGCAAGGCGACATGTCCCGCTCACATCCCCGTACAGGGCTACATAAAGCTCGCCTCCGAGGGTCGTTATCAGGAGGCTCTTGAGCTTATCAAGAAGGAAAATCCCTTCCCCGCAGTCTGCGGCCGCATCTGCAACAAGGCCTGTGAAGCCGCCTGCACCAGAAATATTGTTGACTCCTCCGTCGCAATCGACGATATCAAGAAGTTTATCGCCGAAAAGGATCTCGACGCGGAGCATCGCTACGTTCCCAAGCTGCTCAACCAGATAGGCCGCCCCTACACCGAGAAGATCGCCGTCATCGGTGCAGGCCCCGCCGGCATGAGCTGTGCATATTATCTTGCAGTCAAGGGCTATCCCGTGACCGTGTTTGAAAAGGAGAAGGAGCTCGGCGGTATGCTGACTCTCGGCATCCCCTCCTTCCGTCTCGATAAGGCTGTCGTCAAGGCAGAGATAGACATTCTCAAGGAGCTCGGCGTTGAGTTTAAGACCGGCGTTGAGGTCGGCAAGGACGTCACTCTTGATGCACTGCGCGCCGAGGGCTACAAGGCCTTCTATCTCGGCATCGGCGCGTCCAAGGGCTCAGCTATCGGCTGCAAGGGCGAGGAGCTTGCCGGCGTATATACCGGTATCGACTTCCTGCGCGCCGTAAACCTCGGCGAAAAGCCGGAGCTCGGCAAGCACGTTGCCGTCATCGGCGGCGGTAATGTCGCTATCGACGTTGCCCGCAGCGCTGCCCGTCTCGGTGCGGAGAGCGTTACCGTCGTCTATCGCCGCAGTGAGGACGAGATGCCTGCGGCAGAGGATGAAGTCGCAGAGGCAAAGGCCGAGGGCGTGAAGTTCATGTTCCTCGCCGCTCCCGCAGAAATTCTCGGTGAGGGCAAGGCAGAGCAGCTCAAGCTTGAGCTCATGGAGCTCGGCGAGGCAGACGCAAAGGGCCGCCGCAAGCCCGTCGGCACCGGCAAGTTTGAGACCATCCCCGCCACTGCCGTCATTTCCGCCATTGGTCAGAAGATAGACCTCAGCGGCATTGCAGACTTCAAGACCGAGAAGAACGGCACCGTTATAGTCACCATGCCCAGCTACCAGACCAGCATTCCCGACGTATTTGCGGGCGGTGATGTCGTCACCGGTCCGAAGTTTGCTATCGACGCGATAGCAGCCGGCAAGGAGGCCTCCATCTCCATCCACCGCTATGTCCATCCCGGTCAGACTCAGAACCTCGGCCGCGACAACCGCGACTACAAGGCTCTCGACACCTCCACCGTCGCTGTCTCCATCGGCAGCTTTGACACTGCCCCGCGTCAGAAGGCTCCCGAGGCTCCCTCCGCAGAGGCGCTCAAGACCTTCCGTGACCTGCGCGGCACTCTGAGCGAGGAGCAGATGAAGAAGGAGGCCGCCCGCTGCCTCGGCTGCGGCTGCGCCGTCATCGACGAGGATCTCTGCATCGGCTGCGGCGTCTGCACCACCAAGTGCAAGTTTGACGCTATCCGCCTTGAAAAGACCATGGACAACGTCGGCTCTACCTATTACCGCACCCTGCTCACCGCAGTCACGAACGCACCTCAGGCAATCGGCCGTCTGGCAAAGAAAAAGCTCGGCAGCATCAAGAAATAAGGCGGCGCAATGCACGAGATCGGCATAGTGCGGAGCATGTGCAAAACCGTCCTTGATTACGCGAAGGCCAACAACGTCCAGCGTATAAGCGAGATCGTATGCGAGGTCGGCGAGCTGTCGCTGGTCATCCCCGAATACGTCGAGGAGCTGTACCCCGCCGTCGCCGCGGAGACGCCACTGAAGGACACGAAGCTCATACTTGAGATTGTCCCCGGTATGGCGGAATGCGACGAGTGCGACGAGATATTCAACGTTGTCGAGAATGAGGGCTACTGCCCCAACTGCGGCAGCTTTGAAAAAACCGTTCTCACCGGCAGGGACTTCAACATCAAGGAAATACACGTTCCGGAATAAGAAAAAGGAAAGCTGCTTCAAAATGCATTTTGCATTTTGAAGCAGCTATTTTTCGTCCAGCTCCAGCGCCATGAATTCGTCGCGCGTCATCATCACGTTCAGATAGTCCAGCAGGCACGGAGCCGTCATATGCTCCGGCAGCTCAAGCCGTTTTAAAAGCGCCTTTCTCCGCGCGGCGCTGTTCTGCCCGCCGCTCAAGCCCTTTGCGAACATGTCCGCCTTGCTTATGCGCTGTTCGCGCCGCTGAGCCGGCAGATCGTCAATCGTCGCGCCGCATTTGACGAGCGCGTCCAGCAGCAGCTCAGGCCGCATTCCCTCGACGCCGAGCTTGCCTTCCTTTGAAGCTTTGCTCTTCCGCCGCTCCTTGCCCTTTATATCAGGAATGTACGCGTGCTTCACGAGCGCAGGATCAATGCAGGACTTGATAAAATTCCTTATCACAAAGCCCGCGCCGTCGGAATCGGTCAGTACGATGAGTCCGCGCACCTGTGCCATGTCACGCAGAAGCTTCTGTTTCTGGGCGTTGTTGAATATCCCGAAGCCCGAAGTCTCCACAATGACCGCGTCGACCACCTGACTGAGCGTATTTTTATCATAGCGCCCTTCGACGACTATGACCTCGCGCACGCTATGCATCGGCTTCACCTGCGGCGATGCGCAGCACAAGCTCCTTCAGCAGCTCCGTGTCATCCGTCGAACTGCTCTTTATTTTGTAGTCCGCGTCAGCGCACAGTTCGACCGCGCGCGCAAGCTGCGGCAGCGTAAAGCCCCGCGCCGAGGCGATGAGTTTCTTTGCGATGAACTCATATTTTATGCCGCAGGCGTCCATGAGCGCTTTCATGCCGTCCGGCTGGGCAGAAGCGAGCTTCGCCCCGTAGAGCCGCCGCATCTGCTGGCCTATCATGGCAACCATCGCAATGGGCGCGTTGTTTTTATCCGAAATAAGCTCCGCGAGGACGGCCATCGCGGTGTTGTATTTCTTCTGCGCGATGTAATCCGTCATGTCAAAGACCACAGCCTCCGGTATGTGGTTCGCAACCGCTTCCACATCCGCGACTGTGACCCTGTCGCCCTTTGCATAGGCCGCAACCTTTTCTATCTCCGGGATAAGCCTGCTCATCAGATCGCCGCTTATGAATATCAGCCGCTGTGCTGCCTCAAGCTCTATGCTCTTCCCCGCCGCCGAGAAACGGCGGATGAGCCAGTCTATGAGCATCCCCTGCGACTGCGCGGTGAATTTAAGCTCCAGCGCGCACTGGCGAATACCCTTTATCAGCTTCAGCCGCCCGTCCGGCTCATACTGCGCGTCCTGCACAATGGCAACGGTGCAGTAGTCCGGGATGTCCTTGAGTATCTCCAGCATCTTGTCCGGATCCTTGCAGGCGTTAATGTCCACGCCGCGAAGCTCCACGAAGGTTCGCTCCGTCATAAACGGCATCGCGTCGACCGCCATGCGCAGTTCGTGCACGTCAAGCTCCGGGCCGTTGATGCGCTTGTAGCTGAAGCTGTCCTCCCCTTCCGGGAGGCAGATTTTTTTCAGCTGCCCCAGATACTGCTCGCGCAGATAGTCCTCAGGCCCCCAGAGGAGATACAGCCGCTCCGGGCCGGAGTCCTTGAGTTTGCGCAGTTCTGCGGAATAATTCAGTTTTTCTTCCTTTGAGTTTTTCTTCGCCATGTTCACTCCGCCGGGAGACGTATTTCGATGTTCCCGTTCAAATCAGTCCTGTACACATTATACCCGTAAGCTCTGAGACGTTCAAGAGTTTCGTTCGTGGGATGGCCGTAATTATTGTAGCCAACGCTTATCACAGCGTTTTCGGCTCCGACGGCGGACAGCAGCTCGCCGCTGCTTGAATACTTCGAGCCGTGGTGCCCCGCTACAAGAAGCTCGGCGTCCGGAAGCTCGTGGCTTTCGATAAGTTCCCGTTCCGCCGCCTGCGGCGCGTCGCCGGTGACTATCATGTCAAACGTCCCTATGCTCACGCGCATCATCATGCAGCGCTCGTTCACGTCGCCCTTATCGCCCGGCGCGAACAGCGCAAGCTCGATGTTCCCGACGCTGAAAAGCTCGTCAGAGTCAAGCCGCCGCAGTGCCGTACCGTGCTTTTCGGCGGCGGAGACGATCTCGTCGAGCATCCCGTCCTCATCCGTCACAGCGTCCGGTATAATGATCTCCCCGACGTCTACAAGCTCCAGCAGCCGCGGCACGCCGTTGACATGGTCGGCATGTAAATGCGTGAGCAGCAGTACATCCACACGCTTTCTGCCGCGCGAGAGCAGGTAACTTCCCGCCGTCTCCCCGGCGTTGTCAAGGCTGTATATGCCGCCGCAGTCGATAAGCACTGTCTTGTCCCCGGAAATAACACTGACGCACTGCCCCTGTCCAACGTCGAGCACCGTTATCACGCCCGCGCCGACTCTCACGCTCTGCGCGTTCACGCACAGCAGCAGCGCAAGCGAGAGAATTGCAAGCCCGCCCGGCAGGGATATTTTTGCCCAGCGCGGCAGCTTGGACACAGCGGCGATAATTATCAGCACGTACGCGAGAACTATCCATATCACGTTCATCGCGTCGTCTGTGTACAAGGCCGCAAACGGTATCCCGCCGATAAGCCGCGCGACCCACAGCACGTACCGCGCAAGGAGCGACGTCAGCCATGCGAGCGCCGCCCCGGCGGGCGCGAAAACAAGCCCTGCAAGGCAGGCGATATATCCGCCGCAGAAGCACACGGACACCGCCCAAAGGCACATGACGTTTGCGATTGGCGACAGGATGGCCACGTATCCGAAATGCCACGCCGCCAGCGGCACGGTGAGCACCATGACGGAGAGCGAGCCCGCGGCAACGTTTACCGGCCAGCGGATAATGCGCCGCAGAGTTCCGCGCGGCACATCCGGCATCAGCAGTGCCGCAAGCTTTTCCGAGAACAGCATCAGCCCCGCCACCGCGCCGAACGAAAGTTGGAGGCTGACGCTCGCGGCGGAGTATGGGTTTGCCGCGAGCAGGACGGCAAGCGCCGTCATCAATGATGTCGGCGGGTCGTTCTCGCGGCCGAAGATCGGCGCGACAAGCAGCATCGACTGCATGACTCCCGCCCGTACCGCGGACGGACTCGCCCCTGTGACCGCGACAAACACCCACACTGCGATGATGCACAGCACGGAGCTTCTTCTGGACTTGCCGAGAGCAAGCTGCAAAATGCTTATCAGAAACGCTACATGCATACCCGTCTGGGGGTGCGTTTCGCTATTTTAGTGTACTATTGCGCGTTACCGGTTTTGTTCCATGAATAGATTTGCGCTTTTATAACCAGAATGATTTGATAACTATGTCTATCTTTATCTTATGAATGCCAAGATTACAGCGACAATTGAGCAAACTACTGAAATCCCACCCATTAGCATTACACGTTTAGTAACGGTCGCATTGAGTGTAGCATAGTCAGACTTTAATTGCTCAGCAAGACTATCGATTGAAGCCTTAACGTCCGTAGTGAGAGAAGCCTGCTGCTGACTGATTCTCGAAGTTAATTCGTCTGCTTTTTTTGTAAAAGCTTCAGCAGAGGTGTTAAAGGACTCAAGTGTTTTCTTAACTGCCACATCATTGACGAGGGTATACACCTTTTCCGATTCCTCAATGACTCTTTGAAGCTCATCGCTTGTTGCTGCCATAGAAGCAGCCAGGCCGTTAAGCGTATCATTAGTCTCTTGGAATGAAACAGATTCCCTGGATATCGCTTCAAGATCAGAGACGAGATTAGATACCTGATCTTTTAGTTCGGATAATTCAAAAGCCATTTTTATGCTCCTTTCACCGTTTTGATGAATCCCATACTCTTTTTAGCCATATCTGAGAAGAACACAATTGCCGGTGCCATTTTCTGCTCCTCTGTTAGAACCGGGTTATCAATTAACATTGCGCAGAGGTAATCTCGATCAATAAATGAGCTAGCACCGTCAACCAGCGCGGCAAACAGAGAAGGATCACGCTCGATAATCTTTCTCATGAAATATGATACGAATGCAGTTAAAGTCTTTCTATCGCTGGAATAACGAGTAATAGCAAAATTGCACGCGGCTTCAAAATCATCGCGGATAGCAGATACGCTGTAATCCTTGCAATGGAGCTCGGCAAGTGCCCTTAATGCAAGGAGCCCCGGGTGGTCAGGCGTAGATTCCAGATATCGCGATACTCCACCACGAAGGCCGGATGCTTCGTTTGCAGAGCGGATACCTCCTACGACTTCTCCGCCAATCTCAATGGCAACACCGTCGATGATTTCCGGAATCTTAGAAAACCCGAGATCTGCGCTTTCGACTACAGCAGTCAATTCTTCTGAATAAGTCGACTCGAAGTATCTGACAATGCGTGTACGGAGGGTTTTGTCGGGATCCCTTGATCTTAATGCCGCTTCAGTTGCGTTAACCATCTCTCTGAGCCCGCGTCTCCGACCCTTTTCAATTGTGTCGTAAACGAACTCTGTCAAGACTCTTGCAGCGTTAAGTACATACCTGCGTTTGGGCGTTTCGGGAACCCGGTTCAGCTTACCAAGCTCCATCGAAATGCGTCCTTCGTTGTACCCCTTAACGTAGAGTGCATATTTTGCCTGAATGTCAAAAGCTTCTATACTACCAGGTTTGACGTGAATTTCTCTTGCTGAGTAGTCAACTGTGTAGTCACTGATGACACCTAGAACAAGCAACCGCTGCAATGCCTTTTGAACATTGCCCATAGAGTTTTCATCACTATCTCTACCGCATGTGATGATAACCGTATCAGATGATAATTTGTCACCGACGAATATCTTGCTAATTACCTGATCAACTTGTTTTGTTTCAAAGTCAATACCCTTAAAAGAATTGACATGGAACCACATCATTCTAGAAATATCATCTTTTTGGCCGATTTTCTGCTGATCCACAATCTCCTGAACCTCTTCAAGTGGAGTCGTCGGATTCAGCATGAAATCATCTATCTGCTTGTTCTCATCTGAAAGAATAAGCGCACAAAGGGATGGATTGCCATCACGCCCGGCACGCCCCGCTTCCTGATAAAATGATTCAATAGAAGAGGGCACGCCATAGTGGATTGTAAAACGAACATTTGGCTTGTCTATGCCCATCCCAAATGCTTTTGTAGAAACGAGGGTGTTGACTTTGTTGCTTTTAAACTCTGATGCAGCGCGTCGTTTTACTTCTTCCCAATTCCCGGAGGCGCCTTTCGGCTGACTGCCTGAATAGATGTCTGTCAGCATGGGAGTGCCATTCAGGAAACTGCGCACTTTTGTAACACCATAATCGCCATTGACATGAGGGCAGAATACAATACCGCAGTTAGTATTATCATTCCTCAATCTATAAAAGCTCGCTGTACTCTTGCCGAAATAATCAGGAATAGCGCGGTCGATCAGCTCAACAAGTTCCTGCTTTTTTCGATCACTGGAAGATTGCACTACCTTAAATCGAAGTTCTTTCCGGTCGAAGGTCTCAGGAGTAATAATAGCATCATAGTCTGTAATCTCGAGTTCACGCTTCACATCCTTTAGAACAGAAGTAGATGCTGTTCCTGTCAATGCGATGATTGTCGGTGTAAGACCACTTCTGTTAAAGATTGTTCTGGAGGTTCTTCCAATATTAAGATATGCTGTTCTGAAGTCATGCCCCCATTCTGAAACACAGTGCGCCTCGTCTACAGCAACGGCGAACACCCGACTACTGGACTGCATGTTATTTATGCTGTCTCTGAAGCCCTTTATCTGTAGTCTTTCAGGGGAAATATAAATCATTACTGTTCCGGGATTATTGAGTTCAGCAGTTGCCCGATAGTTATCTCGGGATATAGAAATGGCACAATCAATCCCGTTGTAGTAAAGGTTCTCCAGTTGGTCATTCATCAATGAAACCAGCGGAGATATGACTATGATTTTTCCAGGACACATCAGGGCAGCGAGCTGATAAATCAGAGATTTCCCGCTTCCTGTGGGAAGCAGTATAATGGTATCCTGATTGTATAGGAGACGTTCGACTCCTGCTAATTGCCCTTCTCTAAAACTATCGAAATGAAAAACATAGTCCAGAAAATAGAGCAGTGTTGACTCCTCCACGCTTCCAATTTGAATATCACTATATGGCGGTATAGAGTTCTCAATGGAGCGGGAGGTCGTGATATCAGTTATTAAAATAGTTGCAGGCGCAGTAAACTCTGGACGGCCGACGCAGATCATGCCATCCGGGGACTTTGAACTATGGCGAATAACAAAAAAATGCTCTTCTTCATATAAATCGCAAAAATGATCAAACAGCTCGGAAAGGTCTTTTAGGGCAATGTCAAACAAGCTGTTGAGGCTCTCTGTGGAAAACCCGTCAATTGTTGCAGCGAATCCAACCTTGCTCTTGGGAGCAATAGTTGAATGATTCAAAGCAGATGTGATTGCGATTTGAACCTGATGAATCAGTTTCGCAGCAACGATCCGTCTCTGAGCAATACTGTTAGGATTCCCTTGTCGTCTAATCTTTGATAATTCTGTAGATAATTCCCCGATGATGTATTCCGGGTCATCATCAACATCGGAATTATCAAAGCGGAACAGTTTGTAGCCGTTACGCTGGAGGAAAGCATCTCTCTGTTTATCTTTATCCGCGTGGTTATAATGCTCCTCACCATCGAGCTCGACTACGATTTCCTTCCGCCCATTTGAAATGACAAAGTCTGTACGCTGACCTGCGAAGTTGCCATCTGCAGCTTCAAGTTTTCCCATTGTCTGGATAAGCAACTGAGAACTCGTAAATAGAGGCCAATGCTGTCCAAGCACACTTGACAGTATCTTTTCTGCAAATGTTTTCTCTCTGCTGCTATCAAAAGAATAACTTGGCTGAATATCGGTAAGGAGTCGGCTATCTGAAAAATCATCGTCTGTATACTCAACGCTTCCCGGTATCAATCGCTCTAGGGCTTTTTCTACAGCGCGAGTATTGTAGGTGATACTGCCACGACAAAGCATTCTCAAAACCAAAGCAGTAATCTGTCTCTGCTTTTGGCTCAAATACAAATTGTCGGACTCTGTGTAGTCAACACGGAATTTTGCCGACTCGTGCACAACGGAATCATCAATGTTCTCATTCCTTATTGCGCTTAGTACGGAAGAGTCACAGGCTATAGTCTCATAAGTGTCCATCAACTCGAAGCCCTGGAACGGTTCGCCCTCATATTTCACAGGAATTGAATAGTCCTGGGCAGAATTGATCTGGGCTGAGTTGGCAGGAAACGAAGTGTTCTGGGTTGTGGCTGAGGCTTGTACACCTGCGTTTGGCAAAACTTGCTCTGGAACCGCATCTCGTGTTCCGCGACATGATGGGAAATTAGAACATCCCCAAAATTCCCGCTGGCGTGGTGTCCCCTTATATGCGATTCTTTTTTCCATGGGAGCATTGCATTTCGGACACAGAGGCGGCATTTATATCCCTCCACAACTAAAGTAATGTCAGAGCAAACTTTACACCAATTTACTTTTATATTATAGCACAAATCTTACTCCTTCTCAACAAGAAAGCGCCTCTCTCGCTATTTTAATTAGGGCTAGGCATATTCAGAATTTCATAGAAACTGTCGTACCGTCCAAAAAACGAACACAGAATTCTCCGTTCCCTTTGACAGTAATACTCTCCAGCACTGACTGCACCATTTCCGGGATCACGTTCGCTACAGACCCGCTCTTCGCCAAGGCACGCATTTGCTGCGCCCTAAGCGCTTCCAGCTCCGATCCTGTCTTTTCCATCTCATCCCATCGTTTTTCAATTGAGTCCTGCTTGTCGACTACTGTATTCCAGGCTTCGACGAACACCTTGTGGATTACGCCTTCCCGGATATTCTCACCCCGGCAGCCTTTTGGCCCGTTGTAGCACCGCGTGTTGCATTGCCAATAGGTCTCCTTTTCTCTACCGGCATGGGCCTTCCTGCCATAAACACCGCCGCATTCCCCGCAGATAATCTTCGAGGAAAACGGCCGGATCTCACCGCCGTAACCATAACGCGTCATGTTATGGTCCTTCATAAACCGCTCAATCCGTTCAAACTCCTGCTGCACAGCGTTCCAGTCTTCTCGGGAAATAATACCGGCATGGCTGTCTTTAACGTAATACTGAGTGACCTCGCCATCGTTTTTGACCTGTTTCTTGGTTAAGAAATCTGCCGTGTAAGTTTTCTGCAGCAGGCTGTCGCCCATGTATTTCTCATTTTTGAGCATCGACTCAATCGTCACCCGCAGCCATTTCGGTTCTCCGCTGACGCCTGGAATGCCTTCTGCATTGAGCCTAGCAGCTATGGCACTGCAGGTAAAGCCCTCAAGGAACTCCCGATAAATCCTGCGAACCAACTTAGCTTCTTCCTCATTTACGACCAGCCTGCCGTCTTCAGCCTTATCGAAGCCCATGAACTTGCAGGTATTGATATGCGGAATTCCCTTCTGGAATTTGCTCCGGATGCCCCATTTGGTATTTTCCGAGATATTTCTTGATTCATCCTGCGCCAGCGAGGATAGGATCGTCAGAAGCAACTCACCGGTTGTATCTGCTGAGCTTATATTCTCCTTTTCAAACACCACGGTAATGCCGAGATTCTTCAGCTTTCGATAATTCTCAAGGCAATCCTGCGTGTTCCGGGCAAACCTGCTGATCGACTTTGTGATGACCATATCGATCTTATGGGCTTCGCAGTCTGCAATCATGCGCTTGAAATGCTCGCGCTTCTTTGTATTTGTGCCACTTATCCCCTCGTCCGCGTAGATATCCACGAGCTCATATTCAGGATGGGTTTGTACGAAGCGGGTGTAGTAATCCACCTGATTCCGGAAGGAATTCTCCTGCTCTTCCTGCTCTGTAGACACCCTGCAGTATGCTGCAAGGCGGACTTTGCTTTTCTGTGCTGGAGCTTTTCCAGAAGCCCTATGCGTCTTTTTGGCGGGAATAACTGTAACTTCTCTGGCCATGTTTATCTTCCTTTCTGCTGATGAAAATATCATGTTTTATCTCTCCCCAACCCCGGATCACATCGTCCGGGATGCGGATGCCCTCACAGAAGGCCCTGCTCTTGTGCTTCCTGCCGTTGCAGGTCCATATCGTGTCGCCGTGCTTCCCGATGCTTCTGGTCAGCTTTGAACCGCACCCGGCGCAGAAAATATGTTCCTTGTAAGGGTAGTTTTCGGTTGTGAGCTCCGGTGCGGAAACCACCGGCTCTTTCCTTTTGTGATCCCGTGCCCAGGTCTTTTCCCGGACGTATCGGAACGTTGTCCTGCCGAGCTGGTCTTTTTCACTCCGAATATAAACATTGCCGGGCAGCTCACCCCAACCACGGATGATGCTGTCCGGCACACTGATGCCAGCACAGAACTTTTTCAGATATCGCATTTCTCCGCTGCAGATCCAGCTTACCCTGTTCCCATTAGAGTACACTCGCCGATACAGCGGGAAGCCGCATTCTGCGCAGAAAAGCTGCTTTTTGTAAGGGTAGGTCTCTTCATCCAGCGACCCGACCACAGAGCCTGTCGCCAGGTATTCCCGCATCTCCGACAGTCTCTCCTGTGCTCGGTCCCACAGCTTTCTGCTCACCAGTGCAGGGTGATCATCCTTGATGTACCAGGCATCCACCTCTCCCCTGTTCTTGACTTCCTTACGCTCGGCATTCACGTAGTACTTGTGCATGATGTAGTCGCCCTTATAGATCTCGTTCTCCAGAATTCGGATCACCGTGCTGGACGTAAATACCGATCCGGCTTTCGTATGCACACCATGCTCATTGAGATGGCGGGCGATCTGCACCGGCCTGTATCCGTCCGCGCAAAGCTCATAGATTTTCTTTACCCACGGCGCTTCTCCCGGATCATGGAGGAATTCCCCGCTCGGTCCATGATCATAGCCAAAGGACCGCTCCAAGTACTGCACCGGAATCCCGGCTTCGTACTTCCGGGTGTAGACCATTTTTCCCAATGCGCTGTAGTTCTCGCTCTCTGCCTGCGCAAACGCGGCCAGCACCGTGAGAAGGATTTCACCGGATGTGGCAAGTGTATTGATATGCTGCAACTCAAAAATGACACCGACACCCAGATCCTTGAGCTCTCGAACGGCTTTCAGGAGGGTGTCGGTGTTTCTGCAGAATCTCGAAACAGACTTTGTTATGATGAGATCGATCTCATGATCTCTGGCGGCCTGCAGCATTTTTTGAAAACCCGGTCGATTCTCTTTGAACCCAGAGATACCAAAATCGTGGTAAATACCCGCAAACTCATACCCAGTTGACCATGCCGGTCTTCACACCGGCCTTCTTGGCCAGCTCAGACTTGGCCAGCACGATCCCGTGCCGGTCCTCAGTTGCTCCGCACACGGCCACGGCCTTTCCCTTCAGCCGCGGGTCCAGCATCATTTCAACCGACGCATAAAAGCTGTTCAGGTCGCTATGCAAGATTGCTCTGCTGTTCATCGAACCACCTCCGGGTATCTAGTTTCCCTATGTGGCCCACATAATAGCATCTCGTAATTCTACACGTCAAGTTTTCATTTGTAGAGTGAAACTATATTTTTCTCTTGACAGATGTATTTTCCCGATATATAATTCGAGACACAGAGGAAAACTCACGAGAACAATCACGCCAGAGGACAGATACAAATGACAAGCGAAAGGATGGTATCCTCATGAAGGCGAAGGATGGAAAGGTCGTATCGATCGGAACAAAGTACAATGCAGGCACAGAACGCTCTGAAAACGTGATCGGCACTAAGATCGCCGCTGCGCGGAAAACCCGCGGGTGGAACCTTACTGCTTTTGCCGAATCGCTGCGGGAGCATGGTGTTGAGCTGACCAAGGGAGCCATCAGCAAATGGGAAACCGGCGAGACGGTCCCCAATGCTTATCAGTTCCTGGCGGTATGCTCGGCGCTGGGTATGGATGAACACCTTTCCTTTTATAGAAAAAACTACGTGCCGGAACTGAATGAAGAAGGTCTCCTGAAAGTAGACCAGTATAAGCATGATCTTATCAGCAGCGGCAACTATAAGCCGGTCAGAAAGGTCTCCCGCCTTATTCGCTATATCGACATGCCTATTGCCGATATGCCCGCCGCAGCCGGTAATGGTAACCTGCTAGATGATAGTGAGCACTATGAAATGGTCAGCTTCCCCGAGGATCAGGTTCATCCCCGCGCCGATCTTGGCATCCGGGTTTCCGGCGACTCTATGGAGCCCGTGTTCCATGACGGGCAGACTGTCTGGATTGAAAAGTGCACTACCCTGAATGAAGGCGAAGTGGGCATCTTCATCTATGACGGCAAAGCCTATATCAAGGTCTATGGCGAGCAGGAGCCCGACGAAGCATTCTTGGACGAGTACAGCGACAGCTATGGCACTGTTCACCAGCAGCCCGTTCTGATCTCATACAACAGCGACAAGTACGATCCCATTGAGATCAATCCCTATAACTCATTTAAGATTTTCGGACGGGTCCTGAAGTAAGCCCATAACAATTGAACATCTTTTATGATGCACCGGCCTATCAATCGGTGGGTCGGTATTGTTATACCCTTTTTCCCTGCGCATCTACATTTTGCCGGTTAAGGAGGTACATGAGAATTGGATACAATGGCGGTAGTGAAGGTTTTAGCCGATGAGCGTGACTTGACGCTGTTTCAGTTGGCGCAGCTTTGCCGGGTGAATTACAGCACATTGAAGAACGCGGAAGATCGGCACGGCCAGCTGAATGTTGATACGATCGAACGGATCTGCAATGGCCTGCACATTCCCATAAGCGCTTTCTTTGCAATCTCGGAGAGGAGGAACATGCGATGAATAAGGACGGCACAGTGCTGCCGAAAGTATATGTCCCGGTCAAGGCCAGCTTTGACGCGGAAGGAAATATCCTCCCAACTGAGATCCTGTGGGAGGACGGCAGGCGGTATCCGATAGACAAGGTATTAAAAGTCCGCCAAGCCGCGGCAATGCGGTCTGGCGGTCAGGGTGACAGATATACAATCATGATTGGAGGACGGGAAAGCTACCTGTATTTTGAACGCAGCGCCAACCTGACGGGCCGGAATCTCGGCCGATGGTTTGTGGAAAGGAAATAGCACTGGGAGTTTTATTGGACACCTCTTGTGGTAGACTTGTAACCGTAAGAGGAGAAATCCGCCCTGATACACATAAGAGGAGAAGATGAAAATGGCTGCTGCAAAAGAAAAGAAGAACACGAAGGTTGTCCCTATTTCTGCGGCAAAGGGTACGCCGGAAGATAAAAAGAAGGCCCTGGAAGAGGCGCTCAAGCGTATCGAGCGCGACTATGGTAAGGGCACCATCATGCGTCTGGGTGAAGATATTCCTGTAAACGTCGAGGCACTATCAACCGGTTCCCTTTACCATGTTTACCCCACCCTCTGGCAAAGCCCGAAAAGTTTACCCCAGGGGTAAAAATACAGGCCGTTTCTGCATTTTCTAATAAAACTTTAGTCAGGTGAAGCGCAATATTTCTCTACATTCGCGAGGTCGAGTGCCAAAAAGTGCCCAATTTACGGGCTTTCTGGCGATTGTGTAAAGGCCGAAGAATAGATACTGAAGGCCGGATATGGCGACAATGTGCGTTATGCCCGCGCGCCCCATCGCCATGTACGCGCCCACGTCCTCATACAGCTCTTCCCTGCTGCCGATCAGCAGCGATTTCATAAATGCCGCGGTGTCGCGTGGGAAGATGCGCTCTATCTCGGCGCACGCATTGCGGTTGATATTCTGCCCAAAGCTCAACCACGCGGAGCGCTGTGCGGAAATGACTTCCGGCGGTGCCTTGACGCTTGCGACAAGAAAGATGCCGGTTGAATTATAGTAGTCGTAATCCTCGCCGTACCGTGTATCCGCCGCGCGGCAATACGCGCTGATACGCAGTCGCCAGCCCGGTTCGGCCTCAATCACCGCGCCGCTGCGGTCATACACCACTGCGCGCGTGACACCGCCGTCCGGCAGGCGGAGCCGCATTTCATAGCGGCAGTACCCGTCATACTCCGCGGGATAGGTCAGCACGACGCCCTCAAGCTCCGCCGTCTCGCCGTCAAGCGCCTTTGCAGGCAGGGCTTTTGCGAGATACGCGCCGCCGAACCATACAAAGCCGGCAGCGAGCGCCGCAAGGGTTATCACAAAGGCTCTGAGCCATTTACGGCGCATGAAGCCAAGCCCCAGCGCCGCGGCTGCGCACAGCAGCGCAAGCCACGGCAGGAGCCGTGCCGGAAGTATGTAGTTTGCCATGAATATCGCGGCGGAGAAGCCTCCCGCCGCGAACGCAAGTCTCCGCATACGCTCACACGCCCTTTAAAAATGCCGCGCGGGTAACTTTATCGCCCGCGCGGCGTTATGGGATCAAACTATTTTTTTGGACAGCTTCAGGCCGCCGAGAATGTGAAAATGCAGGTGCATGACGGTCTGGCCGCCGTCCTCGCCGCAGTTATTGACGACGCGGTAGCCGTTGTCAAGTCCCTCGGCCTTGGCGATCTTCGCTATCGCCTCAAAGCACTTTGCAACATATTCGGAGTTGCTGCCGTCTATCGCGGCGGTGCAGCAGATGTGCGCCTTCGGCACGACAAGGATGTGTACGGGAGCCTGCGGATTTATATCGCGGAACGCGAAAACATACTCGTCCTCATACACCTTGGTGCTGGGTATCTCGCCGGAAATGATCCGGCAGAAAAGGCAGTTATCGTCTTTCATTGCAATTCTCCTTATTTGAATTTTTCAGTCCTGCGCGTGCTCGTTGACGAAATCGTCAACAGCCGCCATCGCGTCGTCCAGCTTCAGCAGGTTCTTGCAGCCGCCCATTGCGGAATCGGGCTTGCCGCCGCCGGTGCCCTCGCAGATCTTCGTGATGCTCTTGATGAGGTCTCCGGCCTTGACGCCGCGGGCAACTGCGTTCTTGCCGCAGACTGCGAGCATAGTGGCCTTGTTCTCCGCCGTCGCGGCGAGAACGGCGACAATGTTGGGATAACGGTCACGCAACTGGTCGCCCATCTTGCGAATGTCGGCGGCATTGACAGGTCCGTTTGTGATGGTTATGACCTTGAGACCCTTGATGTCCTTTGCGCCGTAGAGCATTCTCTCCGCCTGACCGGACATGAGCTGATCCTTGAGCTTGTCGATATTCTGGCGCAGCTCGTGGATTTCGCTGAGGTTGCTTTCGACCTTGTTCATAATCTCCAGCGGTCTGGCCTTGAGCCTGTCGGCAACCTTTGTAATCATGCCGGACATCGCTATATACTTTGCGATGACCTCGCGGCCGGTAATGGCCTCGATGCGGCGCACGCCGGATGCGACGGAGCCTTCGGAGGTGATGACAAACATGCCGACCTTGGCGGTGTTGTCAAGATGCGTACCGCCGCAGAACTCCATCGAGAAGTCGCCCATTTTCACAACTCTGACCGTGTCGCCGTACTTCTCGCCGAAGAGCGCCGTCGCGCCGAGCTTCTTCGCCTCGTCGAAGGGCATTATCTTCGTCTCAATGTCCGCGCCCTCAAGGATCATGTCCGCCATGACGGTGTTGACCTGCCCTATCTCCTCAGCGGTAAGCGCGGAGAAGTGGGTGAAGTCAAAGCGCAGATGGTCAGGCTCGACGAGAGAACCGGCCTGATGCACATGATCACCGAGGACAAGGCGCAGTGCGCTCTGGAGCAGATGCGTGGCGCTGTGCGCGCGGGATATGGCCTTGCGGCGCTCAGTGTCGATGCTGACGGTGAGCTTATCGCCGAGCACGATGCTGCCCTTGATAAGCTTGCCGTAATGCATGTATTTGCCGCCCTTGTTTTTCAGGACGTTGTTGACCTTGAATACCACGCCGTCCGCGGTCATCACGCCATGATCGGCTACCTGACCGCCCATCTCGGCGTACATCGGGGTGCGGTCGAGCACGACGACGGCGTCCATGCCCGCGTTTACCTCGCCGCAGATTTCGCCCTCGGCGACGAGCGCGACGACCGTGCCCTCGCTCTCGGTTCTGTCATAGCCGACAAACTCAGTCTCCGGCACTTCCTTGCCGAACTCCTGACCTGCCCAGCCGAGATCGCCCAGCGCCTCGCGCGCCTTGCGGGCGCGGACACGCTGCTCCTCCATCAGCTTCTTGAACTCCGCCTCGTCAACGGTCATTCCCTCGTCGGCGCACATCTCTATGGTGAGGTCAACGGGGAAACCGTAGGTATCGTAGAGCTTGAAGGCGTCCGCGCCGGAGAAAACGGTCTCGCCGTTCGCCTTGTGCTCTGCGAGCAGATCTCCGAATATCTTCATACCGGCGTCGATGGTCTTTGCGAAGTTCTCCTCCTCAGTCTTGATGACCTTGGTGATATAGCTCTGCTTCTCGCGCAGTTCCGGATACTGGCACTCGTTCTCGTGGATGACGGTGTCGATTATCTTGTAGAGGAACGGCTCGTTGACGCCGAGGAGCTTGCCGTGACGCGCGGCGCGGCGAAGCAGGCGGCGCAGAACGTAGCCGCGTCCCTCGTTCGACGGCAGGACGCCGTCGCATATCATAAACGTCGCGGAGCGGATATGGTCGGTTATGACGCGCAGGGACACGTCCATCTTGTGGCTCTTGCCGTAGTACGCGCCGGTCAGCTCACTGACCTTATGGGTGATGTTCATAACGGTGTCGACGTCGAACAGGGAGTCGACGCCCTGACATACGACCGCCAGACGCTCAAGCCCCATGCCGGTGTCGATATTTTTCTGCTTGAGTTCGGTGTAGTGACCCTCGCCGTCGTTATCGAACTGCGAGAACACGTTGTTCCAGACCTCCATATAACGGTCACAGTCACAGCCGACGGTGCAGCCGGGCTTACCACAGCCGTACTCCGGCCCGCGGTCATAGTATATCTCGGAGCAGGGGCCGCATGGGCCGGCACCGTGCTCCCAGAAGTTATCCTCCTTGCCGAAGCGGAAAATGCGCTCGGCGGGGATGCCTATCTCCTTGTTCCATATCTCGAACGCCTCGTCATCATCGACATAGATGGACGGATAGAGCCTGTCCGGATCAATGCCGACCCATTCGGGTGAGGTGAGGAACTCCCAGCTCCATGCGATAGCTTCGTGCTTGAAGTAGTCGCCGAAGGAGAAGTTGCCCAGCATCTCAAAATAGGTGCCATGGCGCGCGGTCTTGCCGATGTTCTCGATGTCGCCCGTGCGGATGCACTTCTGGCAGGTGCAGACGCGGTGACGCGGCGGCTCCTGCTCGCCCTTGAAATAGGGCTTCATGGGCGCCATGCCGGAGTTTATGAGCAGAAGGCTCGCGTCGTTCTGCGGGATGAGCGAAAAGCTCGGCAGACGAAGATGTCCTTTAGTCTCAAAAAAGCTCAGGAACATCTCTCTCAGTTGGTTAACTCCATACTTTTCCATTTATTGGTCCTCCAAATTCTTTTTCATTCTCTCTGAAAAGCTCTCTTCATGCTCAACGTCAGCGTTGAAGAATTCCATCTTCCCGCAGTGCGGGCAGGAATATATTCTCACTTCCATCGAGCCTGAGAACAGGTTGCTCAGGTGTCCGGAGAAAAAGCCGTAATGCCCCAGCTGTATCTCCTCACAGCCGAGATCGGTCATCTCTGTCTCACAGCGCAAACAATTCATTTTTGTCCTCCTAAAAAATATACCTCCGCCCCCATGCAGGGGCGAAGGTCAATTCGCGGTACCACCCTGATTTGCCGCAGTGCGGCATCTCTCGCCCCCTTAACGCGGGGAAAACGCTCCGGTCATCCCGGAAAGGCTCGGAAACGGCTGCCGTCATCGGACACGAGACCTTACACCGCCCGGTCTCTCTCTGCGCTGTCCTGCTCCGGCTCTTTTCGTCAAAGCCATCTGATATAAAAATGAATACGAATATATTACCACACGCGGCGGTTTTGTCAAGAGATTACCGGCATTTTCTTACTATCGAATACCGTTCCGCATACCTCGGCAGGCGCATATGTATCTCCATCATCGCGTGGCGGGTGTCGTCTATCTCCTCGCCCTCGGAATTATACATATGCTCAACTGTGAATTTCACGGGCGCGGCGTCCGTCGTGAGCAGCTCCAACTCGTCTCCGCGGTAGAATTTGTTGCGCTGATAGAGCACGGCGTTCCCGTCCGCATCGCAGTCTTCGACCACGGCGGCAACGTCTGCATCCGTGAAGTAGGTTGCGTCATGGTAATACTGCCCCGGCTCGCCGAAATAGAAGCCGGTAGTATACGGGCGATGACTGACCTTGTTCACCTCTTCGACCCACAGCGGGTCAAGCGGCGCGCCTGTGACGGCGGCGTCTATCGCGTGGTGGTAGGCGTTCGTAACGACGGCGGCGTAGTAGGACGATTTCATGCGCCCCTCTATCTTAAAGCTGTCGATCCCGGCGTCGATAAGCTCCGGGATATGCTCGATCATGCACATATCGCGGGAGTTCATTATGTGCGTCCCGCCGTCCTCGCTTATCTCGAAATACTCGCCCGGCCGCTTTTCCTCGACCAGATGATATTTCCAGCGGCAGGGCTGGGCGCACTGGCCGCGGTTCGCGTCCCGCCCGGTCAGATAATTCGACAGCAGGCAGCGCCCCGAAAACGACACGCACATCGCACCGTGAACGAACACCTCCAGCCTCAGCTCAGGCGGTGTATTGCGGCGGATTTTTTTGATGTCCTCCAGCGGAGTCTCCCGCGCGAGGACGACCGTGTCCGCGCCGAGCGCGTACAGCGCATTTGCCGCGGCGCTGTTGATGACGCCAAACTGAGTGCTGATATGCTTTGCGACCTTGGGCGCATACTTCTTCGCCAGCTCCAGCACCCCGATGTCGGCGATTATCAGCGCGTCGGCTTCCGCATCCTGCAAGAATTCAAGATACCCCGGAAGCGAAGCAAGCTCGTCTTCGCGCGGGAGCGTGTTGCAGGTCACATACACCCTGCGTCCCATCGAATGTGCAAGCCGCACAGCTTCGCGCAGCTGCTCCTCGTTAAAGTTGCCCGCCGAGGCGCGCATTCCGAATTGAGTCCCCGCCAGATACACGGCGTCCGCGCCGTAATGGAGCGCCATTGTAAGGCGCTCCATATCCCCGGCCGGGGCTAACAGTTCCGTTTTCTTAGTCATAATTCTGTGTTGCGACAAAGGCGTTGAACTCGTCCGCATTGGTGAAGAAGCGGTGCTGTCCGGTAGCCGTGTCAAGAGCGTAGTAGTAATATCCGGTGCTCTCCGGGTAGAGAGCCGCGTTGATGGACGCGACGCCGGGGTTTGCGATCGGCGTGGGAGGCAGACCGGTATTCAGTCTGGTGTTGTACGGGCTGGGGTCAGCCAGCATGTCCGCCGTCGGCGCGCCCTCATGGTCGGGGTAGACATACAGTATTGAAGCGTCGATACCGAGCGGCATTCCGGCGTTGAGACGGTTATAGATGACGGATGCGATGAGCGCGCGTTCGGAATCGTTCGCAGCCTCCTTCTCTATCAGCGACGCGATGTTGACCGCCTCGCGCATACTCATTCCGAGATCCTGCGCGCGCTGGAGCATTTCGGCGGTCTGCTTATAGTAGAAGTTCTCCAGCATCTTGTTTATGGCGCTGGACGCCTGCATTCCGACATAGAACTCATAGGTATCCGGGAACAGGAAGCCCTCAAGGCGGTAGGCGCTGCCCTCTTCGCCGCCCTCAAGGAAAGCATAGTTGAAGGTTGCCGTCGAGGCGGCCTCCATGAGGTCGTTATAGCTGCACACGCCCTCTTCCTCAAGGCGGAGGAATATCTGGTGCATCGAGAAGCCCTCCGGTATCGTGACCGTGGTGGTCAGGGTGGAGCCGGAGCCGGACTGCATGTTCTTTATAAGCGCGCGGTAGTCGAAGCTCGACCGCAGTTCATAGCTGCCGGGATCGACCTTGGAGCCTGCATGGGATATCTTGCAGAAGGCTTCGAACAGCCATTTGTATTCGATAAGCCCCGCGTCCTTCAGTGCGTCCGCGACATAGCTGACGTCCGCCTGAGATACGCGCTTTGTCCCGATCTTGTTGCCGTTTTCATCCAGATCGTCGACCGTGGCGATCTCGAAAATGCTGTTCGGCAGCGTCACGACCGCGGTGAAATTGTCCTTATTCAGCGCCAGCGCGTCGCTCGCCGCCATCCACGCGAAGCACGCGAGAACAACGCTGAGCGCCGTGACGAACACGAAGTACATCACACCGCCGAGGCAGCCGGAGCGGGATTCCCTGCTCTGGCGCACCGGGCGGTAATCCCTCTCGGTCATCTCGTCGCCGGTGTAGTTGTGGTTCTCGTCGCCGTTTTTATCTATGAAGAAATTGTCCACCGCGGAGAAACGGCTGGATTTGTCCTTCGCGGCGGGTTCCTGCGGCTGCTCCTGCGGCTTCGCCGCGGGCTGTGCGCCGGTCTTTCCCGTCTGTCCGGTTTTCTTCTTCGCATTCTCATCGTGAATGCGGAATATCTCATTTATCTTTTCAATATCGTCCGGCATTGTTTTCCTCCTCATATGGGTATCGGCATGGCGCGCAATTCGTCGTAGCACCAGCCTGCTGGGCTGCATATTATGGCATGAGCGATGCAGAAAACTGCTCGCGGTTTTATCAGGATCTGTCTGCTGTGCCGCGCACCGTGCCTGCGGCACAGGCAAAGTTCCGGCACGGGGAAAGGAATATATATATGTTCTGCAACGGCTGCAACAACAATTGTGTTCTGTGGATAATCATTATCCTCATCATTCTCTTCGGCTGGGGCGGCTGCGGATGCGGCAACAGCTGCGGATGCGGCTGCAATAACAACAACGGCTGCGGCTGCTGAGTTATATGCAATCACCGGGGGCTCCGAAAGGAGTCCCTTTTTTGACGCCGTGAGGCTCAAATATGTTTCCGGATCAGCTCGTATATCTCGTCGTTCTTCTCCTCTACCTCGCGCTCGACGCCGTTTTTTTTAAACGGGATGCGCGTCCAGCCGTAGTAATCCGCGGCCATGTCCGCCGTATGCAGGCAGCGCCGCAGGTATTCAACGTCCTTCTCGTGGATGTCGGCCGCGGTGTGCGTCTTGTCCTGACGGTGCTTCATGCGCGCGAGCGAGGTTTCGATATCGACGTCAAGATATATGACGAGGTCAGGCTGCGGCAGGCCCATTTTCACATATTCAAGGTCGTAGAGCCAGCCAAAAAACTCCGGCAGCTCCTCATCGCTGAGCTTGCAGCCCTGATGGACGGCGTTTGAAGTCGTATAGCGGTCGGAGATGATAAGTCCGCCCGCATTGTATATATCGCCCCACGCCTCGCGGTACGACGCGAAGCGGTCGACCGCGTAGAAGGTGGACGCGGTATAGGCGTTCACATCCTCCGGATGACTGCCGAAGCTGCCTCCGAGATACATGCGTATCAGCGCGCTGCTCTCCTTGTCATAACGGGGAAACACAATATGATTATAGTCAATTCCGTCGTTTTCAAGACGCTGGCATATGTGCCTGTACTGGCAGGACTTGCCGCTGCCGTCTATGCCCTCGAAAACTATCAGCTTACCTTTTGCCATAAATTCCTCCGGGAGAGGCTTTCCGTTTATATCTGGCTGAAAACCTCGCCTATTTTTTCATGTATTATCAGATCTGCGTAGCTGTCGTACTGGGTCTCGCTCAGGTTCACAAGGACGAGCTTATTTCCCCGGTAATAGTTGATAAGCCCTGCCGCCGGGTACACGTTCAGCGACGTGCCGCCGACAATGAGCACATCGGCATTGCGCAGATAATGCACGGACTTGCTCAGGACGTCCTCGTCCAGCTGTTCCTCATAAAGCACGATATCCGGCCTTATAACGCCACCGCACTTGCAGCGCGGGACGCCCTCGCCGTGATTCATCTTATCCGCCGGGTACGGCATACGGCAGCGCGAGCAATAGGCGCGCAGGATACTGCCGTGCAGCTCCAGCACGTTTTTGCTGCCCGCCGCCTGATGCAGCCCGTCGATATTCTGCGTTATAACGGCTTTCAGCTTGCCCTCGCGCTCCAGCTCCGCGAGGCGCAGGTGCGCGCAATTGGGCTTTACGCCGTTGATGACGAGCTTTGCCCGGTGAAACCGGTAATACTCCTCTGGGTAACGCTCAAAAAAGCTGTGGCTCAAAATCGTCTCCAGCGGGTACTTCCACTGCTGATTATACAGCCCGTCAACACCGCGGAAATCCGGGATGCCGCTCTCGGTACTGACTCCGGCGCCGCCGAAAAACACGATATTGTCGCTCTCCGCGACCCACTTTTTCAGCTGTTCGATCTTCGCGTCCATAGGCCAAGCCTCCATTCAGCCGATACTAAACAGAGATATTATATAACATATTTCACGAATTGACAAGGCGGCGGGCATTTTTTAATATATGCGCAATAAATAAGCGGGCGGCAAAGCTGTCGCCCGTTTGAGCATATTGAATTTTTAAAGGCTGCCGTTTATAAGCTTGCCGTCAATGAAGGTCGCCTTGAGGTTCAGTTCCTCGTCCAGCAGCAGCATATCGGCGCATTTGCCGACTTCAAGCGAGCCGATCTCGCCGAAGCTGTTTATCGCCCTTGCGGGCGCTTCCGTCATGGCGTAGACCGCGTCCTCAAGCGGTATTCCATAGGACACAACGTTTTTCAGCTCCTGCAGGAGGTTGCTGGAGGAGCCTGCAAGCGTACCGTCCAGCAACGTCGCGCGGCCGTTTTTGACAACTATCGGCTGCCCCGCGAGGTCATAATTGCCGTCGCAAAGTCCGGCACAGCGCAGAGAATCGCTGATTATTATCATCTTTTTGCCGAACATGCGGTATACGGCGTTTATCACCGCCGGGTGGATATGCAGCCCGTCGCAGATAAGCTCGACTTCCGCTCCCGCCATCAGCGCCGCGCCGATAAGTCCCGGTTCGCGGTGATGCAGCGGCTGCATGGCGTTGAAGAGATGCGTCGCCTGCGTCGCGCCCGCTTCGAACGCGGCCATCGCTGCGGCGTAATCCGCAGTTGTATGGCCGAGCGATACGGCGCACACCTTCGACGCCTCGCGGATGAAGTCGATCGCGCCGTCAAGCTCCGGCGCCATGGTGATTTTCTTGAGCTTCCCGCCGCACAGCTCGCTCATGCGGTAGAACAGGTCTAGATCGGGCATACGGATGTTTTCCGCCTTCTGCGCGCCGCGCTTCTTGTACGACACGAACGGTCCCTCAAGGTGCACGCCCGTGCACTTTGCCTGCGCGCCCTGCCGCTCATAACCGCGGATATTGCGCATCGCCTGCGCCAGCGCGTCCTCGCCTATGGTCATAGTCGTGAAGCAGAAGGAGGTCACGCCGTGCGCGGCGTAGTAGCCCGCGAGTGCGGGTATCTCGTCGGCGCGGCAGTCGCTCGCGTCGTAGCCGATTGCGCCGTGCGTGTGAATGTCGATGAAGCCGGGGACGAGGTACGCGCCGTGCGCGTCAACGCCGTCCTCAACGTCAAAGGCGCTTATCTTATCGGAAAACTCGACGGAAGAACGCTCAAAGCGCCCGTTTCTGTAAACCCTCGCATTGCTTATCTTCATGGGTCAGCCCTCCATGGCATACAGCCGGAAATATGTATCAGCTCAGAGATAGAAGCTGGGAGACTTTCTGCCCGCGCACATCTTCAGCAGCGCCGCCGACACCGCAAGCTGTGCCGCCTTCGGGACACTGCGCGCGCCGAAGGGACATACGGTGATGCAGCGCATACAGCTTATGCACTTGGTCTTGTCGGGCTTTCTGGGATCGCCCTGATCTATCGCCCCAGCGGGACATTCGGCAGAACATGTGCCGCAGCCGGAGCAGTGGATCCCGGAGCTGGGATAGAGCGGCAGACCCTTGTACGGCTTATAGTCGTGACTGCCGGGCATCGGCACGTCGCGCAGGTTCTCGCGCGTCGTGAGCGCGGTAAGGAAGCTCTTGAGCTGGGCGACGTCCTTCTCGTCGGGACGACCGGCGCCGAAGCGGCGATCCAGCGAATGCGGCGCGACCATCTCCGCCCCGCCGACAACGCGGAAGCCGTTCTTCTTGCAGAGGTCGGCCATCTCCTGAAGCGCATCCTCGACGGCGCGGTTGCCGTACACCGCCACGGGTACGACGGGCGTATTGTCGCCGCGGATGTCCTTCATACGGCGGTACATGGGCGCCGGGATGCGGCCGCCGTAGACCGGGAAGCAGGCGAAAACCAGCATGTCAGAGTCAAAGCTCATGTCGAAGTCGAACACGGTGATGTCCACTGTCTCGGCCTTTAGCTCGGAAGCGATGAGCTTTGCGATATGCTCGGTTCCGCCGGTCGCGCTGAAGTATAGAACGATAGGTTTCATAATTATTCCCCTTGTTTTTATTTTCATCCTGTTCACAGGATAACATTCCGTGCTGTTTGCGTCAATGCTTTTACTTGGCCATTATTAGCCGTCGATGCCGTTGAGCGCGATCTGCGTCCATGTTTCGAGCATATCCCAATTTTCGCGCAGTTCCGCCGCCGTTGTCCAGCCGCCCTCAAGCTTCTCCGTCTCGCGGACGCGCACCTCGCCCTCGACGGGCAGAGTGTAGCACAGACCGAGATGCACGCTGCCGACACCGTTGGTGTCGTCGTTGATGAAGCCGACGGTGTGCAGCTCGCCGCGGCGCTCGATCTCGACCTCCTCGTCAAGCTCGCGTTCGAGTCCGCGCAGCAGGACGCTTTCGCGGTCGATGTCGTCCACGGGGTTTATATGCCCGCCGACGCCGATGGACATAAGCCCGTGCAGCCGCGCTTCTCCGCCCTTTTTGAGGCGGCGCGTCATAAATATCTCGTCCCCGCGGCGCAGTACCACATACGGGATTATCTGCTTGTAGCCGGGGTCGTTCTCCGCGTCCGGGCGCGGAATAAACTCGTGCTCCGCACGGATGATGTCCAGCATCTCGGCGTTCGACTCCGTGACAAGGCCGGTACGGCCGGAGATGAATTGCGACAATTTCTCGGTTTTAACTACCAATACGTATTCCATAGTCGTCTCTTTCCTGTTGACTTATTTTTGCTGTGACCTTATAATTTATTACATGATAACATAAACGGAGGTATTTTTCCATGGCGAATTTTTCGGATTTTTATTTCGACTCCAGCACCGGGAAAAACCGCATCTACGTCCGCCAGTGGTTGCCGGACGGCGAGCCGCGCGGCATCGTGCAGATAGAGCACGGCATTGCCGAGCATATCGAGCGCTATGACGACTTTGCCCGCTTCCTCGCCGATAACGGCTTCATCGTCGTCGGCGACGATCATCTCGGTCACGGCAAATCCATCGACAACGGCGGCGAGCAGGGCTTCTTCTCCGAGAGCGACGGCTGGGACTACGTTGTCTGGGATATTGACCGGCTGCACGACATCATGCATGAGAAATACCCCGACCTGCCTTACGTTTTCTTCGGGCACAGCATGGGCAGCTTTCTTGTGCGCACCTATATCATCCGCCATCCGGAGAAGCCGGACGCCGTGATAATCAGCGGCACGGGGCACCAGCCGCTGCCGATGGTGCTGGGCGGGCTTGCGATGGCGAGCGCCGCGGTCAAGCTCTACGGAGCGCACAAGATCGGCAACACGCTCAACAATGTCGCCTTCGGCGCGTACAACAACGGCTATGCCAAACCTCGCACTGATTTCGACTGGCTGAGCCGCGACACGGAGAATGTCGACAAATATATCGCCGATCCGCTCTGCGGCTTTGTGCCGACGGTCAGCCTGTTCCGCGATATGATGAGCGGCATAAAATTCGTCACCAATCAGGCGAACATCGACAAGATGAGCAAGGTGACGCCGGTATACTTCATGTCCGGCGACGCCGACCCTGTCGGCGAGAACGGCAAGGGCGTCACGCGCGCGTACAACGCTTTCTGCAAGGCCGGTCTGCACGATGTAAAAATGCGGCTCTACCCCGGCGGGCGGCATGAAATGCTAAACGAGATAAACCGCGTGGACGTGTATAAAGACATCCTCGACTGGATAAATGAGAAGATTTAAGCAAAACAGCGAAGCCGGTTCGGCTTCGCTGTTTTTTTCAATAATATTCCTAGGGCGTTTTGCGGCAGTCATGCCGCTCCCCGTACGAAGAAGAGCAAAGCACTATTCTGTCATTCCGAGGAGCGAAGCGACGTGGGAATCCGTTCTCCTTAGCCGTCACGCTGTCATAGACGCGGATTGCCGCAGGCAGTGACGGCAGGATTTAAGCGGTGTGCATCCTTTCAAAGTTTCGGCGGTGAAAAAAAGCCTTGGCAGTTTAACTGCCAAGGCTTTTGAGTATGTTGGATTACTCCTCTTCGGGGGCGATGCCGGTGGCTTCGCCGGTAGCGGAGACTTCGTATACGAGAGCGTCATCTGCGGGTGCCTCGACCTCTTCCTCCTCTTCCTCGACCGCTGCGGGTGCGGGCTCGGACAGAGCGCGGATGGACAGGGAGATCTTGTGTTTCTCATCGTCGATAGCGGTGATCTTCGCGTCAACGACATCGCCGACGGTCAGGACGTCCTCAGGCTTGCCGATGCGGCGGTTTGCGATCTGGGAGATGTGGATCAGGCCGTCAACGCCGGGCAGGACTTCCGCGAATGCGCCGAAGGGCATGAGCTTGACGATGGTGACCTTTGCAACGCTGCCGACACCATAGGTGTTGGTGAACACAGTCCAAGGATTGCCGTTGGGATCCTTGTAGCCAAGGGAGATCTTGCGCTTCTCCTTGTCGAAGCTGATGACGTAGACATCGACCTCGTCGCCGACGGAGAGAACGTCGGAGGGCTGCTTGATGCGGCTCCAGCTCAGTTCGGAGACGTGAACCATACCGTCAATGCCGCCGATATCGACGAATGCACCGTAGCTGGTCAGGGACTTGACGACGCCGTGGTACTTCTTGCCGACCTCGATCTCGTTCCAGATGGACTCGATGCGCTCGCGGCGCTCGGCCTGTGCAACGCGGCGGATGGAGCCGACAACTCTCTTGCGGGCCTTGTTGACCTCGGTGATCTTGAGGCGAACGGTCTTCTTGATGAGCTGGCTCAGCTCAGCCTCGCGGGGCAGATCGGTCTGGGATGCGGGGACGAACACGCTGACGCCCTTGACATTGACGACAACGCCGCCCTTGTTCTCGCCGGAGACAACGCCCTCGAGAACTGCGCCGGACTCTGCGGCCTCCTCGATCTCGTTCCAGCTCTTTGCAGCGTCAAGACGCTTCTTGGAAAGCATAACGGTGCCTTCAACATCGTTGACTCTGACAACAACTGCTTCAATGGTGTCGCCGACCTTGACAACGTCTTCGACCTTGACGCCGTCGTCGGTGAACTCGGAAGTGGGAATGAAGCCGGAATACTTGGTGCCGAGGTCTACGCTGATCTCAGTACCGGTAATAGCCACAACATGTCCGGTTACCTTGTCTCCATTATATATAGTTTTGAGAGTCTCCTCCAGCATTTCGTCGAAGGACTTTTCGGCCTCGACTGCGGATTCTTCAACTTTGATTTCGTCGCTCATTTTGTTTCTTACCTCCTTAATTATCCACGCCGGCGTTGATGCCCCCGCTGTAAGCCCGATGGTATCCGCGTCCGTGACCTTGTCCATATCCAGTTCATCACACTTCTCTATGAACTGGACACAGCCGCAATGCTCAGAACAGATCTGGGCAAGGTGCAGACTGTTGGCGCTGTGCTTTCCGCCGATGACCACCATTGCGTCACATTCGGAGGCCAGCTTTTCAGCCTCCTGTTGCCGCGCAGACGTAGCAGTACATATTGTATCAGATATTTTCAGATTTGTACACCTTTTTTTTAGGATATTGCAACATTCGGTAAAATTACCGTGCGTCTGAGTCGTTTGCACCACAACACTTAGAGGTTTATCCCAAAAATCAGGATTCTGGCTGAGCCACGATTCAAGCTCCGCCGCCGTTTCAAACACCTCATGCTCCCCGCACCAGCCGCGTATGCCCTCGACCTCAGGATGGCGGCGCATACCAATAATTATGACAAAGCGCCCTTCCGCCGCGGCTTCGCTGACGATATTATGGATATACTTCACCTTCGGGCAGGTCGCGTCGACGATCTCAGCGCCGCTGCGCTCCAGCTCCTGCTGCACGCTTCTGGCTATTCCGTGCGCGCGGATCAGCACCTTTTCGCCAGGACGCGCATCCGCGGGGCCTTCTATGAGCCGCAGTCCGCGCGACGCAAGCTCGTTCACAACGTCGGCATTATGGATAAGCTCGCCGAGGCTGCTGCACTTTTCGCCGCTTTTCAGCAGCTCTTCCGCCATCTTCACGGATCTGCTCACGCCGAAGCAGAAGCCCGCGCTTTTTGCGATTACAAGCTTTTTCATATGCCCAGCCGCTCCCGCACGATGCTCCGCAGGAGCGCCGCGCTCTGTTCAAAATCAATATCGCTCGTATCGACGCGTACGGCGTCATCCGCCGCCTTGAGCGGCGCAGCCGCGCGGCTGGTGTCCTGCTTGTCGCGGTATTCTATATCGCGCAGAACCTCGTCATAGTCGGCCTTGACGCCCTTGCCCTGAAGCTCCAGCAGGCGGCGCTGTGCACGGGCGGCGGCGCTCGCGGTCAGGAAGATTTTCAGCTCCGCGTCCGGCAGGACGACAGTGCCTATATCGCGCCCGTCCATGATGACGTTATGCGCCCGCGCCATGCGGCGCTGCATCTCCAGCAGATATACGCGCACGGCGGGCATCGCCGAGACGTTCGAGGCGCAGATGGATATCTCCGGCAGGCGTATCTCGGCGGACACGTCCTCCCCGTCGAGGAACATTCTCTGCTCGCCCTCGTCATTATAGCGTATCTCTATGTTTATCTCCGGCAGCATCGCCGAGACAGCGGTCTCGTCCTTCGTATCGAGTCCGCGGCGGTGCGCCGCAAGGCCGACACTGCGGTATATCGCGCCGGTATCGACATAAATGTACCCAAGCTCCTTTGAAAGACGGCGCGCAAGGCTGCTCTTTCCCGCTCCGGCGGGGCCGTCTATGGCGATTGAATTAAATCCGTTCATCAGAATTCGTCCTTAAGTATAGATTTTCCGGCTACATAGCCGGTTGACCACGCGATTTGCAGGTTGAACCCGCCCGTATATCCGTCAATGTTCAGCACCTCGCCCGCGAAGTACAGGCCGTCAACCAGCTTTGACTCCATATTGCGCGGGTTTACTTCCTTCGTACTCACGCCGCCCGCCGTGACGATGGCCTCGTCGATCGGGCGCGTACCGGTGATGGACACAGGGAACGCCTTGAATAAATGCAGCAGGCGATGCCGCTGCTCGCGGGTTATGGAGTTGACCTTGGTGTCCTCCGGGATGCCCGACAACCTGATAAGCACAGGTATCATCGACTTGCCCGCAAGGTCTGTGAGCGAATTTTTGAACTCCTTGTTCGCGTACTTCTCAAAGTCGCGCAGGATGCGCGCGTCGAGCTTTTTCTCGTCAAGCGCGGGTTTGAGGTCGATCTCAAGCCGGTATTTCGCCTTGCTCATATTCCGCATGTGCGAGCTTGCCGACAGCACCAGCGGCCCTGAAACGCCGAAGTGCGTGAACAGCATCTCGCCAAGCTCGCGGTATATCAGCACGTCATCCTCATATGCCGAGAGCGTCACGTTTTTGAGCGCGAAGCCCTGCATTTCTGCGCAGTAATCGTCGTCGCTTTCAAGCGGGACGAGCGACGGCCACGGCGTATCGACGCTGTGCCCCGCGCTGCGGGCAAATTTATAGCCGTCGCCGGTAGAACCCGTCAGCGGGTAGGACAGGCCGCCCGTGCATACCGCCGCCGCGCGGCAGTCAATCATCCCTTCGTCGGTCGGAACGCCAGTGACCATGCCGTCCTCTATCCGAATTCCCTTGGCGTGGGTATGCATGACGCGTACGCCCGCACGCTCGCACCAGTGCGTCATCGTCCCCGCGACGTCGTTCGCATTGTCGGACACCGGGAACACGCGGTTCCCGCGCTCGGTCTTGAGCTTCAGCCCGTGCGACTCGAAAAGCTCCATGGTCTGCGTCGGGGACAGGCGATTCAGCGCCGAGTACAAAAATCTCCCGTCGCCGGGGATATTCTCCATAAACGCCTTGATATCGCAATTATTTGTGACGTTGCATCTTCCCTTGCCGGTGATGCGCAGCTTGCGGCCAAGCTGGCGGTTCGGCTCCAGCAGTATCACGCGCATACCGCGCTCCGCCGCCGTCGCCGCGCACATCATGCCCGCGGGGCCTCCGCCGATGACAACCAACTCCGCCTCGGCAATTTTCTTATTATGCTCCATTATGTTCTTCTCCGGAATTTTTATCAGCCGAACGAGGCTATCTCATCCGCGGTCAGACTGCGCCATTTCCCTACCGGGAGGTCTCCGAGTTCAACGCTGCCCTCGCGCACGCGGCGAAGCTTCGTGACCCTGAGTCCGACGGCGGCGCACATTTTTCTGACCTGCCGGTTGCGCCCCTCATGTATCGTTATGGCAAGCTCCGCGCCGCCCGGTATCAGCGATATGATATCTACATCCGCGCCGCGCGTCATGTATCCGTCTATCTCCATCGGGCAGCGCAGATACTCCACGGCTTCGCCCACGTCCTCGCCCTGCACCCATGTGAGGTAGCATTTCTCGACCTCGTGCGACGGGTGCATGAGCCGGTTTGCAAACTCGCCGTCATTCGTGCATATCAGAAGTCCCTCGGAATACATGTCGAGCCGTCCGACGGGGTACACCCGCGTATGTAGCCCGCTCAGAAGCTCCGTTATGCAGCGGCGCTCCTTCTCGTCATGCAGAGTTGTGACATAGCCCTTGGGCTTGTTGAGCATTATGTACAGCTTTTCCCCGGCGGTGGGCAGCGGCCTGCCGTCCACCAGTATATTGTCCGTCTCCGCGTCCGCGCTCATGCCGAGGATTGCCGCCGCGCCGTTGACGCTGACGCGCCCGGCCTTTATACATTCCTCGGCGGCTCTGCGGGACATAAGCCCGGAGGCAGAGATTATCTTCTGAAGTCTCTCCTGCATTATGCAAGCTCCAATCGTAGGTGTAGATAGCTATAAGTTTTCGCAAGGCGCGGCACGTCGGCGGCGTAGACAAGCTCACCGTCCGCGATAACCTCGCCGTTATACTCGATCTCGTAGCGCCCCGCGTGCTCGCCCATTTTTACCGGCGCGAATACAAAGCGCGGAAGCTCGTATCTCACTTTAAGCTCCGCGTCGCGCGGCAGGAACAGCGAAAGCTCCTCCGCTGGGCGGACGGTGGCCGCGCTTTCGGTTCCCGACGTCACCGGCACTTCCGGCAGCGCACCCTCGTTCAGCGGACTGCGGTCGGAATACTGCGAGAACGCCCAGTCGTATAGCTTGCAGTGGTCGTTCCAGTCGTCAGGATCGGACAGTGTGACGCAGATGAACCGCGTCCCGTCCCGCTCACAGCAACTCACTAAGCAGCGCCCCGCGGCGAGTGTATAGCCGGTTTTCCCGCCTACGCAGCCGTCACAGCGCCAGAGCAGCTTATTATGGTTATAATAGCACTGCTCGCCCACCTGCCGCGACGAGGCGGATATGATTCGGGCAAAGTCCTCATTGCGCATACAGTAGTCCATCAGCACGGCCATGTCGCGCGCGGTAGAATAGTGATCCTCAGCGTCAAGCCCGTGCGGATTTGAAAAGGAGGAGTTCGTCATGCCGAGGCTCTGCGCCTTCTCGTTCATAAGCGCGGCAAAATCCTCAACACTGCCCGCGGTATATCTCGCAAGCGCGTCCGCCGCGTCGTTGCCGGAGACGAGCAGCAGCCCATACAGCAGATCCTCCACCGTGACGCACTGCCCCGGATGCAGGTACATCGACGAGCCTTCGATGCTGCACGAATCCGCGCCGACCTCCAGCTCATCGTCAAGCCCGCAGTTCTCGATAGCAACGATGGCGGTCATCAGCTTCGTTGTACTGGCGATGAGCGACTGCGCGTCGGCGTTCTTTTCATATATCACTTCGCCACCGGAGTGCATGACTATCGCGCTCGCGGCGCTAATGTCCGGCGCGTCCGACACTGCGTACGCCCTTGCGGAAAATGCTGCAAACAGCGCTGCAATAACTATAAAAATACTTCTTTTCAACAATAAGCACCACCCTTGAAAGATTTTGGGCAGTGCTTATTATTGACATTTGCCTTTCAGCTTATGCTATGTCTCAGCCCTTCTGCTTCTCGATAAAGCTGTCAACGCGGTCGATAACCTGCGGTACGAGGTCGATTATGCGGTCAACAGTATTGCTGGCAGGGGGAGTGACGTTTATCATGCGGATGTTGCCCTCTTTGATAACGAGGAAGCCCATCGGCTCGATCTTCACGCCGGTCGCATTGCCGCCGCCGTAGGGTCTGCTGCCGTCGGCCTTCTTGGAGCCAAGCTCCACTCCGCCGCCGCCGAAGCCTACGCTGATCTTAGAGATGGGAACCAGAGTAATCCCGTCGGGGGTATAGATAGGGTCGCCGACGACCGTGTCCACCTTGAGAATGTTTTTCACACTCTCCATTGTGTTCTGCATGAGTTCGCCGATAGGGTTGTTATCCATTTTCGTTCATCCTTTCCTCTGCCTGTGTATTTTCTTCTATCTGTTTTATTTCTTCGCCGTTTGTATCTGCCGCGCCGGCGCGCTTTTCCCGCGCAAGCCTGCGTTTGTTTTTAATAATTATACCCAGCGCGCCGAAGGCTATAATAAACAGCCCCTCGAATATCTGGCCGATGCGCATCGTCACCGCGATGGCAAAATCAATGTTCATACTGTCCGCTGTAAAATCCACGTCTGTACGGACATCGGCGTCGCGCACCTTGAATTTTTTCCGGCACAGCGGAGCGAGCGACGACAGCGCGCCGTTGACATAGCCGTAGATAAGCGCGGTATCGTACGGGTCATCCCCCGCCGCTGTATAGTGCAGCATGAAGCGGTCGACTCTTATTGTGAGGATATGCCCCACGCCGTGCAGCGCCTTTTTCGCCAGCGCAAGCAGCTCGTCGCGCGATAAGTTCAGCTTCAGCCGCTTTTTAGGCTTTTCCTCTTTCGGCCGCGTCTCCGCGGGCGGCGGAGCCTCTTCCTTCGGCTTCTCTTTTTTGTGCCTGTTTTTCAGTTTTTCAAACAGCGGACTGTTCGGATAGACCTCGATAAGCTTGCCGCAGACCTTTGCCGACGCCTTGAGGCTTCCGCCGATATACTCGGCGTCTATCCCTACCCGCACCAGAGACACCAGCAGGATAAGCAGGATGACCAGCCCTATCACGGACAGCACCGCTATGCCGAGTATCTTCAGTATCACGCCTAAAATATGGAGAACTGCCAACTACATCACTCCTTGGTTTCCGACTCCGTTATCTCGCTGATGGTCATCTGATCCCGATTCTGTGCGTTCTTTATCTCGTCTATCGCCTGCTGAAGCTTCTCGATGCCCTCGCTGCTGCTCATATCCGGCAGCGGCGGCAGCTCGTCGAGCTTGGTGATGCCCATAGTGCGCAGGAAGACGTCCGTTGTCCTGAAAAGCGAGGGTCTGCCCGGCACGTCGAGTCTGCCGCAGACCTCGATAAGTCCGCGTTCCGTCAGCGCACTGACCGTATAGGAGCTGTCAACGCCGCGCACCTGATCCACATACGCCCTCGTGACGGGCTGGAAATAGGCGACGACCGCAAGCGTCTCCAGCGCGGGCTGGGACAGCATCGGCGGCTTGCGCTGCTCCAAAGTTTTTGTAATAAACGCGGCGTACTCCGGCGCGGAGCACATCTGGAGCTTGTCCTCCAGCCGCAGTATTCTCATGCCGCGCTGCTCGCGCTCGTATTTTTCCGCAAGCTCGGCGGCGCAGAGACTTATCTCCTTCTCGTCCGCTCCGAGCACCAGCGAAAGGCGCGCGACCGGCACGCTCTCCCCCGCCGCAAAAAGTATGGCCTCTATGGCCGCTGAAATATCCATAAATTCACTCAACTATCTTTTCGATTATCTCGTCCACGTCGCCGCCCGTGAAGCTCAGAGAGTAGCCCTCATCCGCGCGGTCAATGTGTATGCTGCCCATGCTGCAAAGCTCCAGCACGGAGATGAAGGTTGCGACGATCTCACTGCGGCTCCGGCAGGTGGAATACAGCTCCGTCAGGTACACGCTGCCGCTGCGAAGCAGGTCGATTATCTGGCGGCTCTTGTCGCGCACGCTGTAAACTATCCGCTTCGGCACCGCCTGCGTCAGTTCCTCCGGCTCCGCCATGCGGCCGCCGCGGGAATATATATTGGACAGCGCCTTCAAAAGGTCGATCGGCTCATGCCGGTATTCATATTTCTTTGATGTTTTCGGCAGCGGCTCCGGCAGCTTGGAAAAGTACAGCAGGCCAAGCTCCGACGCTTCCTTGAGCTGAGGGATCACCTGCTTGATCGAGCTGAGAGTGTCCCTGCTTTTGAGCTGTTCCAGCGAGGCGATGAGGACTTCGAGTTCGGATACCTCTTCCTCCTGCGTGAGCAGCGTTTTTGTCTTGATATACAGAAGGTGCGACGCCATCTGCACGAACTCGCTGGCAATCTCAAGGTCGAGCTGCTGCATCTGGTCAAGATATTCGAGGTACTGGTCAAGTATCTCGGAAATCTTGATATCGCGTATCTCAATCTTATTTTTGGACAGCAGCATCAGGATAAGGCTCAGAGGCCCCTCAAAGTCCTGAAGCTCGTTTTTTTCGTGTACGACACCCTCAAGATAAAAGCTTGGATTTTCCATTTATCGACCCACTTATCAGGAATAGAACAGATTATAGATGATATCGCAGCCGGCCTGCGCGATCGGAATCAGCGCGTTATACAGCCACTCGACCGCGGCATCCAGCGGCTTGCCGAGAACGCCGGTAGCGACAAGGAGTATCATAATTATCGTGCCGTAGCGCTCATAGCGCATGAGCTTATAATACTTTTCGTCGCTCATCAGCGAAAACAGAACCTTCGAGCCATCCAGCGGCGGAACGGGAATGAAGTTGAACACGGCGAGGGCGAGGCTTATATACGCAGTTATCATTATCATTTGCAGGATGTACTGCCCGACGTCGCTGAGCTGGAGCGGGATATACAAAAGCCCGTATATAAACAGGAAAACTATCGTTATCAGAATATTGCTGACAGGGCCTGCGAGCGCAGTTATGGCCATGCCGCGCTTCGGGTCTTTGAATTTATACATGTTCACCGGCACGGGCTTTGCCCAGCCGAAGTGAAACACGACCATCATTATAAGACCCATGATGTCAAGGTGCTTTATGGGGTTGAGCGTCAGGCGGCCTGCGTTCTTCGCCGTATCATCGCCCAGCTTGTAGGCCACGAAGCCGTGGCTAAGCTCATGGAGCGTGATGCAGACGAGCGCGGGTATCACGCTGAGAAGTATATTGAGCAGGTATGTGAAATCAAAGCCGTCCCATATGGATTTAAGTGCGTTAATTTTGTTCACCCCCGGTTTTCTCTCTATTTTAACAAAAATATATGCAAATGACAAGTAGAGGACGGAAATATTTCCGTCCTCTTGTTTCATCTTATAAAACTTTCATTATCTCCGCCAGCAGCAGCTCTCTTCCCTGCCCCTTTTCGGCGGAGAACGGGATGAGCGGCACCTCGTCCGGCAGCGTCAGTGTCTCGCGGATGAGCGCCATGTTCGGCTCTATCTCGCTTTTCTTCAGCTTATCGAGCTTGTTTGCGACGACGACCATCGGGCATCCGGAGCTTTTGAACCACTCAGCCATCGTCACGTCGTCCGCCGTCGGCTTATGGCGCGCATCGACTATCATAACGCCGAGATCCATAAGGTCAGGCTCCGCGAAGAAGCTCTCCATCAGCTTTCCCCAGCGCTCCTTCTCGCTCTGCGAGACCTTGGCGTAGCCGTAGCCGGGCAGGTCGACAAAGTACAGCTTGTCGTCAATGAAGAAGTAATTGACGTGTATCGTCTTTCCGGGCTGTGCGCCGACGCGGGCAAAGTTCTTGCGGTTGAGCATCCGGTTTATGACCGAGGATTTGCCGACGTTCGACTTCCCCGCAAACGCGACAGCCGGTATAGACGAGCGGATAAACTGCTGGGTGGAGGCGGCGGATTTTATGAACTCCGCCTTGTTTACGTTAAGTCCCGCCATGTGTCACCTACTGTCTGACAGCGCTGCCAGCGCCCGCGCCGACAAGCTGCGGCGGGCAGAAAGCGCCGCCGTCCTCGCCGCGCACGAGCGCGACATCCAGAACCTTATCGACGTGATCCGTCGGGATAAACTCAAGCGCATGTCGCACCGTCTGGTCGATGTTTTCAAGATCCGCTTCGTTGTCGGCCGGGATGATAACGGTCTTGACTCCGGCGCGCATAGCCGCCATCGTCTTTTCGCGCAGGCCGCCTATCGGAAGCACCCTGCCGCGCAGCGTTATCTCGCCCGTCATCGCAACGTCATGGCGCACAGGCGCGCCGGTCAGCGCGGAGATGAGCGCGATGGTCACGGTGATGCCGGCGGACGGCCCGTCCTTGGGAACGGCGCCCTCCGGGAAGTGGATATGTATATCCTTGGTCTTATAGAAATCATGCTCAATGCCGAGCACCCCGGCGCGGCTCCTGATATATGTCAGCGCGGCGCGGGCGGATTCCTTCATCACGTCTCCGAGGTTGCCGGTCAGCTCAAGTCTGCCGCTGCCGTCAACGACCGCGACCTCGACATCCAGCACTTCGCCGCCGACGGAGGTATACGCAAGGCCGCGCACGAGTCCGACCTCGTCGCGCACGCGCATGTGTTCGGGCTTGAACTTTGCAGGCCCCATCAGCGGTTCCAGCGCGCCGGCCTTGACGCTGACGCTCTTGCACTTTTCCTCCGCAATATCACAGGCCGCGCGGCGGCAGAGCCGCGCTATCTCACGCTCAAGCGTACGCACGCCGGATTCGCGCGTGTACGACCGGATGATCTCGCGCAGCGCATCGTCGCTGACGCGGAGCTGGTTTGCGCGCAGGCCGTGCTTTTTGCGCTGCTTCGGCAGAAGATGACGCTTCGCTATCTGAAGCTTCTCTTCATCGGTATAGCTTGCAAGCTGTATGACCTCCATACGGTCGAGCAGTGCTCTGGGTATGGTGTCAAGCGTGTTCGCGGTGGTGATGAAGAACACCTCGGACAGGTCGAAGGGTATCTCAAGGAAATTGTCCCTGAAGGTGGAGTTCTGCTCGCCGTCCAGCGCCTCAAGCAGCGCCGCGGACGGGTCGCCCCGATAGTCGGAGCCTAGCTTGTCTATCTCGTCGAGCACCATGAGCGGGTTGCAGCTTTTGGCCTGAATGATGCCGTTTATTATGCGGCCGGGCATGGAGCCTATGTATGTCTTGCGGTGGCCGCGTATCTCGGCCTCATCATGCACGCCGCCGAGGGATACGCGCACGAGCTTCCGGTTCACCGCCTTGGCGATGCTCATGGCAATGCTGGTCTTGCCGGTGCCCGGAGGGCCGACGAGGCAGATAAGGCCGCCCTTGATATCCGGGCTGAGCTTCTTGACGGCGAGGTATTCGATAATGCGATCCTTGACCTTTTCAAGGCCGAAGTGCTCATCGTCAAGAAGCTTTCTGGCTTTTTCAAGGTCAATGGTCTCCGTGGTTTTTTTGCCCCACGGCAGTTCAAGGCAGGTATCGAGATAGCCGCGCAGCACCGCCGCCTCGGACGAGCCGAAAGGCTGCTTCATCAGGCGCGACAGCTCCTTATTGAGCTTGTCTTTTATCTCGCCGGGCGCGGCAAGCTCGCTGATCTTCTGGCGGTATTCGCCGATATCGTCGGTCTGCCCGTCCTCGCCCAGCTCGGCCTGAATTATCTTCATCTCCTCGCGGAGATAGTATTCGCGCTGGTTCTGATTCATCTGCTCCTGCGTCGCGTCGGACAGTTCCTTCTCGATGCGGAGAATGTTCACCTCGCGGCTCAGAAGCTTGCCAAGCAGGATGAGCCGCTTGCTCGGATACAGCTCTTCGAGCAAACGCTGCTTGTCGTCAAGATTGAAGTGCACGTTGTGCGCTATGTGATTTGCGACGCCGCCCGGCTCATTGACCGCGAGCACGTTTATGATCTGCTCGGTTATGGATTCGGGGTTCTCGGCCAGATAGTCGTGATACAGCGAGAGGCAGTTGCGGATAAGCGCTATCAGGCGCTCCTCGCTGACACGCTCCGCCTTGTCGGGCAGCTCCGTCACCTCTGCGGTGTACGCCTTGGCAGACAGCTCCATATGCTCCGCCCGCGCGCGGTAAAGCCCCTCCACCATCACGCGGCAGACGCTGCTCCGCGGCTGGCGAAGCTGCTGCTTCACGCGGCATACGACGCCGACGGAATATATATCGTTTTCTTCCGGAATATCTACCGAGATGTCCTTCTGCGCCGCGAGGAAAATATTTCTGTTCCCTTTCACGGCCATCTCCAGCGCGCCAAGCGAGGATTCCCGCTCGACGTCGAAGGTAAGCATCATGCTGGGGAACATGTTCAGCCCGCGCAGGGCTATCATCGGCATTGTCTCGGTTCTGGTGTATGTTTCGCTCATAGTTTCTCCTTTCCGGAGTGGGTAAAAATCAGGCGTTAGTGTGGATTATTTCAGGCGCGGTGCCGTTTTTCACGCAGTCCGCGGTTATAACGACCTTGCTCACTGTGCTGTCGGACGGGACGGTGTACATCACGTCAGTCATCACATTTTCCATTACACTGCGCAGGCCGCGCGCGCCTATCTTCATCTCTATGGCCTTATCCGCCACAGCCTCCAGCGCACTGGGGGCAAACTCCAGCTCGACGCCGTCGTAATCCATCAACGCCTTGTACTGCTTCGCCATGGAGTTCTTCGGCTCGGTCAGGATGCGGACGAGGTCGTCCCGCTTCAGGGAATCCAGCGACGCAACAACAGGCAGACGGCCAATAAGCTCCGGTATGATGCCGAACTTCAGCAGGTCGTGCTGCTGCACCTGACCAAGAAGCTCGCCGACATCACGGTCGCGCCCGCTCTGGATATCCGCGCCGAAGCCCATGGACATCTTGTCGGTGCGCTTCTCAATTATCTTGTCAAGCCCGTCAAACGCGCCGCCGCAGATAAAGAGGATATTCGTCGTGTCGACATGGATAAATTCCTGATGCGGGTGCTTGCGTCCGCCCTGCGGGGGGACGTTCGCTATCGTTCCCTCAAGGAGCTTGAGCAGCGCCTGCTGCACGCCCTCGCCGGAGACGTCGCGTGTGATGGAGGTGTTCTCGCTCTTGCGGGCGATCTTGTCTATCTCGTCGATATAGATTATGCCGCGCTGCGCGCGCTCGACGTTGAAGTCCGCCGCCTGCAGAAGCTTGAGGATGACGTTCTCAACGTCCTCGCCGACGTAGCCCGCCTCGGTGAGTGTGGTAGCATCCGCGATGGCAAACGGCACGTCCAGCATTTTGGCCATGGTCTGGGCAAAGAGCGTTTTGCCGCTGCCGGTGGGGCCGATGAGCAGGATGTTGCTCTTCTGAAGCTCCACATCGTCCTTGCCGCCGTGAAGAATACGCTTATAGTGGTTGTATACGGCGACGCTCAGAACCTTTTTCGCGCGGTTCTGACCTATAACATATTCATCAAGCCCCGCCTTTATCTGCATGGGCTTTGGCAGCTTTTCAAACACGAGCGGAAGGCCGTCAAAGCCCTCCACGGGCGTGTCGGTCATCGGGTCGTCATCGACGATCTGCATGCACATGCGCACACAGTCATCGCAGATATAGCTGCCGTTGCCGGCGATAAGACGGTTTACCAGCGACTGCGGCTTGCCGCAAAACGAGCATCTTATGCTTCTTCTGTCTTCATTCTTTGCCATATTCTTCTCCGTTCCGCCGATAATGGCGTTGATACGCTGATATATAGATTGGGGGAACCTGCGTCCCCCCAATCCGTGTTGCAAATATCAGCGCTTATAAATGACCTTGTCAATAATGCCGTAGGTCTGGGCTTCCTCGGCGGTCATAAAGTGGTCGCGCTCGCAGTCGCGCTCAATTGTCTCGATGTCCTTGCCGGTGTTCTCGGCGAGAATGGCGTTGAGACGCTTTTTGATCTTTAGAATCTGCTCAGCCTGTATCTGAATATCGGTGCACTGCCCCTGACTGCCGCCGGAGGGCTGGTGGATCATTATCTCGGCATTGGGCAGAGCGATGCGCTTTCCCTTCGCGCCGGACGAGAGCAGAAACGCGCCCATCGAAGCCGCCATGCCGATGCAGATGGTGGAAACGTCAGGCTTGATGTACTGCATCGTGTCATATATGGCGAGGCCGGAGGTAACGCTGCCGCCGGGGCTGTTTATATAGAACTGGATGTCCTTATCGGGATCCTGCGCTTCAAGATACAGAAGCTGTGCGACGATCAGGCTCGCGGTGGTGTCGTTGACTTCCTCGGAAAGCATGATGATGCGGTCGTTGAGAAGTCTTGAAAAGATATCGTACGAGCGCTCGCCGCGGCTGGTCTGCTCGACTACATATGGAACTAAACTCATTGTATTTGACTCTCCTTTAAAATATCAGTATCCAAGAGAGCATATCCTTAACCCGGAATAATTATTCAGCCTCTTTTTCGGTCTCTTCGGCCTTTTCCTCTGCCTTCTCTTCGGGAGCGGCTTCGGTGATGATGGCGGTGTCAAAGATGATGTTGGAGGCCATCTCCTTCTTCTGCTCCTCGGCGATGAAGTCAACGCCGAAGTACTGCTTGAGCTCTTCAGCCTTTGCGCCGAGCTTCTCAGCGGTCTTTGCGATATACTCTTCGGTCTCTTCCTCGGTGGGAGCGAAGCCCTCTGCCGCGACGATTGCCTCAAGCAGCAGGTCGTTCTTGACCTGAGCCTCTGCTGCGGGCATGATGGAAGTCTTCATGGCTTCCTCGTTCAGGCCCAGCATCTCGCAGAGCTTGTCCATGGGGATGGAGCTGTCGGTCACGCCGAAGTTTCTTGCGTAGTTGCGGATGATCTCCTCGGCCTTCTCCTTGACCATGACCTCAGGAACCTCAACGGTCATGTTCTCGATGGCCTTGTGCATGAGGTCTGCGCGAACCTCACCCTCGCGCTGCTCGGTCTTGCGCTTCTCAAGGTCTGCCTTGACATCGGCCTTGTACTCGTCGAGAGTGTCGAAGCCGTTGTCCTTTGCAAACTCGTCGTCCAGCTCAGGCAGCTCGTTGACGGAGAGGTTGTTGAGCTTGATTTTGAACACGACGGCCTTGCCGGCGAGTTCGGGAGCGTAGTTTTCTGGGAAGGTGATGTCGATGTCCTTCTCGTCGCCGATGTTCATGCCAACGATCTGCTCTTCGAAGCCGGGAACAAACGAGCCGGAGCCAAGCTCAAGGTCATATGCCTCGGCCTTGCCGCCGTCGAAACGCTCGCCGTTGAGATAACCGTCGAAGTCGATGTTGGCGACGTCGCCCATCTGAGCCTCGCGCTCAACGTCGACCTTGCGGGAATTGCGCTTGCGGGCGGCTTCAAGCTCGTAGCCGATCTCGTCCTCGTCTACCTCTGCGGGGTAGCGCTCTGCGCTCAGACCCTTGTACTGGCCGAGGGTGACCTCAGGGTAGAGGGTGACGGAGAAGGTGTAGGCGACGGTCTTGTCATCGGTGACGTTGACGTCAACAATGGAGGGAGCGCCGACGAACTTGACGTCGTTCTCGGTCACGCCCTGCTCAAAAGCCTTGGGAGCCAGCTCGTCCATAGCGTCCTGATAGAACACCTCTGCGCCGTACATGCCTTCGACGACTGCGCGGGGAGCCTTGCCCTTGCGGAAACCGGGAATATTTATGCTGTGCTTATTCTTCAGATATGCGCCGTTGACGGCAGCTTCAAACTCGGCCGCGTCGGACTCGACCTGAAAAGTAAGGGTGTTATCTTCTTTTTTCTCTACGTTCTTGACAATCATTTAGATTTCCTCCTCTATATGTGCATAACACAAGCTTTAACATGATATCAGATATTGCCTGTAAAATCAATGACAAATTATTAAATTTCCGCTCGATTTTGCCATTATTGAGCGAGCGGCGTGTTCACCGGCAGGTTTCGACCCGCATTTATTGAAAAGCGGGCGGCACTGTGCTATAATGCAGCCCAGCGACTACTAAGGAGACAGCAATGAAACCACAGTCAGGCAAAGCGCGGCGTGCGCTTTTTATTCTTTTTATAATATACTGCGCGGCGATGCTGCTGCTTCTATTTGCCCGCAGCAGCCGGTACGCCGGCGGCAGCTACATCGAGCAGCTGAAAATGAACCTGAACCTTGTCCCGCTCGACACGATGCGACGCTTCGTATACGTGATAAAGCACAACTCGAACCCGCACATGCTGAGATATGCGCATCTCAACCTCGGCGGCAACGTGGCCGCGTTCATCCCCTTCGGCTTTTTCCTGCCCTGTCTTTTTGACAGGCAGCGCAGATTCTGGCGCTTCCTCCTCACCGCCGCCGCGGTCATAATCTGCATTGAGCTGCTTCAGCTTTTCACTCTGCGCGGCAGCTGTGATATCGACGATCTGATACTGAACCTCATCGGCACCGCACTCGGATACGCGGTGTGGAAGCTTTCGGTCAAGATTAAGAACAAGAAGTCCTGAAAAATCAGGACTTCTTGCTATTCTATTATCTTTACCGGCGTGAAATCCACCCAGTCTGCGGAGACGAGCTTATATTCCGTCCCGCCGCGCCAGCCGTTGAGGGCCGCGGTGCAGCCCTTACCGTGGATATGCCCATAGCAGCACAGCCTGACCTCGTGCTCCCTGAGCAGGCGCAGAATCTCCGGGCACTCATATTTCTGAAAAATCGGCGGATAATGCAGGAATACGAGCTTCTTATCCGTCGGCGCGGCCTTCAGCGACGCTTCGAGCCGTCCTACCTCGCGGAGCATTATTTTTTTATCGTGCTCCCCGCCCTTCTCCTCCTCGTAGAACCAGCCACGCGTACCGCAAAGGCTGTATTCGCCGTACTGAAAGGCGTTGTTATACAGTATTTCGATGCTCGTGATGCCGCATTCGGCGAAGAATTTCTTCGCCTTTGCCGCCGTCGACCACCAGTAATCGTGATTCCCTTTTAAAATTATTTTTTTGCCGGGCAGCGCGTCGATAAACAGAAAATCCTCGCGGCACTGCTCTATGCCCATGCCCCAGCTTATATCGCCGCAGATGACGCAGACGTCGTCCGCCGTCAGCTTTGAAAAGCCCTCGCGGAGCTTTTCGGCGTGATTTTCCCATTTCGGGCCGAAGATATCCATCGGCTTCGACGCGCCGAGGGACAAATGCGTATCCCCTATTGCGTATAATGACATATTTTTAAAATTTCCGCTCCGTATTATTTGCAGCGCCGCCGCAGATAATATATTCGGCTAAAGCCAAATATTTTTATTGGAGGCACAATATGAACGATAAAACCCGTAACGACGTCATTCCCGGCGTCGGCTGTGACGTGACCAACTGCAAGTACAACACCATTGACTGCCGC
>URPD01000004.1 GCA_900549645.1 uncultured Eubacteriales bacterium | reverse complement strand
GCTGCTTGAACAATTTGCGCTAAAAATATTTGTCTAACTTTTCGGGGTCACTTCATTCCCGGCCAGACCGGGAATTTTTTCTTAAATAAGCAGCCGTGATTACTTTATATTGTGCATCGGAGTGAGTGCGAGATAATCCTCCAGCGGCGCGTCGTTCAGGCACAGCTCGATTATCTGGCGGCCGACGGGATCAAGATCGTCGGTCAGGAACTGCGGAAGCTGCTCCTTGAAGAAATCGGTGAGTATCTTCGTACCGGCGTCAAAGCCCTCGAAGCCGAGCTTTGACTGAAGCTCCGGACGCAGGAAGGTCTGGCGGACGTATTGTCCGTCGATCTTCATCTCGTCCAGCGAATAGCCGAACAGCGGGCAGCGGGACTTTGCAAGGTGCTTCATGCGCACGGTGCCGCTGCGGCGGGCGAGGTATTCGCGGATGAGCCATTCGCCCATGAAGCCGACGTTATACGCGCCGATATGCTGGTTCGGGATGAGGATATTCAGAGTCTCCGGCGTGTCCATGAGCTGATGGAGCAGCATGTTGGCCTGCGTGACCTTCTTGCCGGTAGAAAACGGCCAGTAGGAGCCGACGCCTTCGGCCTTCAGGCCGCTGCCGGCATTGGAATCGGCGATGGACGGATTCTTGAAGCCGCGCGGCGCAATGAGACGCCACAGCCATGCGATGGACGCGGGCACAAACTGCACCAGACCCATGACGCCGTAGTTCGGGTTCGCGGCGGTGGACGGCGGCATACGCACGCCGAAGGAGCGGACATTGACCTCCTGCGGCTTGTTGCCGGGGACAATGTTCTCTATCATGCCGCGCGGGATTATCACGCGGGGGTTCGAGCAGGGCTTGCCGTTGGACTCGATGACGTGCTCCCAGATAAGGCAGGTCGCATTCGGGATGCCGTCCATGTTGAAGAACTCCAGCGGCTCGCTCGGATGGATGCTGATACGCTCATAGGTGGGGCTGTTGCCGTAGTAGTTATCGCCGTCCATGCGCAGGAACCAGCCGTCCTCTGCGTCGACGATGACCAGATGGCCGGAACCGTTCTGCATATCCTTGTGCGCCATGACCATATCGTCGGCAATGGGGTGGATTTTGCAGGTTTCGCCCATGCTGAGGTAATATTTCTCGCCCGTGACGGTATGCGTACCGAGCAGGAGACGGCCGTCCTCCTCATGGTGGACTTCCTCGAGCATCTCGCTCTTGCCGCCGCCGGACGCGCCCTCGTGCATGAAGACGATCTCGTTTTCATACGGGGTCTCAAGCAGCGCCGCGGAGGCGTGGTTGGTTATCCAGCCCTCATGCTCGCCGATATCGAGAAGCATGGAGAACACGCCCTTCTTCGCGGAGGGGCCGGGATAGAGGTTATAGGAAAAGACCTCGTGCAGCGTCTCACTGCGCTGATGCACAACTACCTGCTTGCCGGAGAAATGCGTGTGTCTGAAGGGCGGGGCGACATAGATTATGCCGCGCGGCGTGAAGCCGGGCTTGACGTCGAAAATGCTCTCAAAGCCCTGCATATTCGCAAGCGACAGCGCGAAGAAGGCCGCGTTCATCGGGCAGATCATCAGGCTGTCATAGCCGTAATACTTTCCGCCCGCCTTGAAGGGCAGGAGGATTATCTGCTGATTTGCCAGCCAATCCATAGTCTCCTGACGGAGCTTGGAGAATTTATAGCCGTAGACATCCTCAAAGCGGGGCTTGTCGGTCGGCAGATCGTCGCCTATGCGCATACAGTCCGGATCGCGGCGGCGCATATAGTCCTCCATGAAGTTGACCACGGGGCCGTTCTTGCAGCGCACGACTTCCGCTTCCTTCACGATGCCCATGCCGGGCAGCGTGTAGCTGACGTCGTATCGGGAGCTGTGCGTCGGGCCAAAGCACATCTCCTCAAGCTGTTCCTTAGTCTCCGGATAGCAGATGCAGCGGCATTTTTTCAATGTCTCTGTCAGATCCTCCGGGAGAACAAATCTGTCAAAATAAGAGTCTGTAAACATGCTGATTTATCCCTTCCGCTTAGTGTTTGGCCGCGTACTGCCGATGGCGGCAGCCTGCACCTTTATTTGTGAATATTTTACCATGTTTGTGATTATTCTTCAACGAACAAAATTAACGTTTTTTTCGCGTCATTGGCGGCGGCGAAGCCGCACTTTATGTTAATTTTCCACAACTGGCGCTTTTTTATGTCCGCTTTTTTATATTAAATCAAAGAAAATCTCAAATTCTAGGTTACATATTCTTCCTGCTTTCCGCAATGGCTATAATCGAGCTTGCGACAACAACTATCGCCAATATTACAATATATGCCCGCGTCACATCGCTGGTGAGGAACTTCATAAGAGGGTTGAAGCCGTCGAGGATCATTATCACAACAAGCCCGACAGCCATCGCAATGGCCAGATGCGGCAGAAAACTTTTCAGAAACTTCATTATGCGTCTCCCTCCCCGGTGCCGTCAAGCTCCTTGATCAACAGCGCATCGCCGAGCGCGCGCCCGCCGTTGCTGGGGCGGCTGTATATCTCGTCGTTGAAGGTCATAACCGCCGACGCGCCGCCGTCAAGATTATACGCCGCCTTGCAGCCGAGATCGGCGAAGAGCTGGGCAAGCTCGTCTATCTTCAGGCCGCGCGAATAGCCGTCCTGCCGTCCGTCAACGACCACGAAGCAATAATGCCCCGGCTCGTAATAGCCGATGGCGCTGCGCGGGTTCTCCCACTTTATGGGTGAGCTGGTGTTGAAGGTGGTCATCGGCGCGCCGTCGGCGTCCAGCAGCTTCGGCCCGAATTTCCACACCTGATACACGTTCTTCTGCAGCTCGTCCTCCACAACGTATTCGTCCGGAGCATAAGTCACCATTGTGCCGTCTTTATAGAGCACACAGATATCATTGCTGGTCTGCTCAGAGAAATACAGCTCCCCGTTGCGGACGAGGAAGCCGCTGGTCTGATTGTTGCAGTAGTCGCCGTTTATCGCTATCAGCGCGCCGCTGTCCCTGTCTATGCCGAGGGCGCTCTGCTCCGCGTAATAGCCGTAGCTGCCGGTAGCAAAATAGGTCTGGAAGTTCTCGATCTGCGCTATGTAGATATCTGCAACATGGCACTGCGAGGAATACGCCCCCTCGCCCACGGTGATTGTGCTGATATTTATGGAGACGTTGGGGCTGGTGTAGCTGTTTTCCGTGGAGACTATCTCATCGGTAAAGTGCTCCTCGAACTTTTTCTGCCACTCCGTGCGGTTATCCACGACCTCTTCCGTCGGCTCAGGCGTGTTATCCGGTGCCGCTGTCGCGTCCGGGCTTTCCGACGGCGCAAGCGCCGCGCTTGTCGGCTTCGGCGGCTCGACCTTCGCAATGCTCATACGTGGAATGACGTGATGAAACAGCGCGAAAACGCAGAGCACAAGCCCCGTAAGAAAAATGTCCTGTATTATAAGTCTCCATACCGGCGTCTTTCTGCGCTTTCCCGCGCGAACCGGCGCTCCGGTATGGGACGGTGTATATCTGTCCGCCATGGCGTTATACCTCCCAACATATTATCAGTTGATTATAATTCATCATATCTTTCATGTCAATTAAACTTGCAATGACCTTGGAAATATTATAAAATCTCAGTGCCGGAAGGGAGGGCTCACAATGCCGAATTTCAAACTCACCCTGTCATACGACGGCAGCCGCTACAACGGCTGGCAGAAGCAGGGCAACACCGACAACACCATACAGCAGCGGTTCGAAACGCTTCTCACCCGCCTTCTGGCACAGCCTGTGGAGATCGCAAGCTCAGGGCGCACGGACGCAGGAGTCCATGCGCGGATGCAGGTATGCTCCTTCCGTGCGGACACTGAGCTCACTCCCGCGGAGCTGCTGGAGGGCATCCGCCGCTACCTGCCGGACGATATCGGCGCGGAATCGCTGGAGCTTGCCCAGCCGCGCTTTCACGCAAGACTGAACTGCCGCAGGAAGAGCTATGTCTACCGCATATGGAACAGCGCGGAACCGAACGTTTTTGAGCGGAAGTATCTGTACTTTTTCCCGCAGGCGCTTGACGTTGACGCCATGCGCCGCGCCGCCGCGCTTCTCTGCGGGACGCATGATTACACCGCCTTCTGCGCAAACCGGCACATGAAGAAGTCCGCCGTGCGGACGGTGGAGAGCATAGAAATTGAGCGCATCGGCGGCGAACTGCGCCTCACGCTCACGGGCGACGGCTTTCTATATAATATGGTGCGCATCATCGCGGGGACGCTCATTGAGGTCGGCTCCGGCAAGCGCAGTGCCGAGGAGATGCCCGATATTCTCGCCTCTCTTGACCGCGGTCGCGCCGGTTTTACCGCGCCGCCGCAGGGGCTTTTCCTCTGGAATGTGGAATACTAAAAATTATCATTGACAAGTCTGTTGAATACTGTTAGAATTAGTCGTCTCAATTGGATATGAGTTTATCCGAAGCAAGATACGACCGCCGTTTTTAACGGCCAAGGCCACACGGACAGCCGGGTCGAATGCCGATTTTCCGCGGAATGCGGCGGCAACTTCTGTTGCCTTATTGATTGAGTTAAAAGCTCAAGTTTTATAAGTTGGTTACTATAAACCGATGCTTTAAGGGCATACAAACTTGTGAAATGGTCAATAAGAGTAGTAAAAGTAATCTTTGCTATATAGACTCTCATACCAAAAGAGGCTTAATATACTCCGGCTGAGTGCCGGGGATAATGGGCTTTTCAAGTGACGTATGCGCAAAGCATACGTCACTTTTTTATTTTGGGGGCAGAGCCATGAAAAAGATCATCGAGCTGAAAAACATCACAAAGTCCTTTGACGGCGAGGTCGTGCTGGATCATATCAATCTTGATATCTACGACAACGAATTCCTCACGCTGCTCGGCCCGTCCGGCTGCGGCAAGACCACCACGCTCCGTCTCATCGGCGGCTTCACCACCCCCGACGAGGGCGACATCATCTTCATGGGCGAGAACATAAACGAGCTGCCGCCGTATAAGCGCAACGTCAACACCGTTTTCCAGCGCTACGCCCTGTTCCCCCACCTCAACGTTTTTGAAAACGTCGCTTTTCCGCTGCGCGAGAAGAAGGTTCCGCGCGACGAGATCGACCAGCGCGTCAACGAAATGCTCAGCATGGTCGCGCTCACCGGCTTTGAGCACCGCAGTGTCACCAGCCTTTCCGGCGGCCAGCAGCAGCGCGTCGCCATCGCCCGCGCGCTCATCAGCCGCCCGAAGGTTCTGCTTCTGGACGAGCCGCTTGCCGCGCTCGACCTCAAGCTGCGCAAAGACATGCAGCAGGAGCTGAAGAAGATCCAGAAGGCCATGGGCATCACCTTCGTGTTCGTCACGCACGATCAGGAAGAGGCACTCTCTATGTCCGACACCGTCGTCGTCATGTCCGAAGGCCGCATCCAGCAGATTGGCACACCCATCGACATATACAACGAGCCGCAGAACGCCTTCGTCGCCGACTTCATCGGCGAGAGCAACATTCTCGACGGCGTGATGCTCGCCGACTACAAGGTCAATTTCTCCGGGCATACCTTTGACTGCGTGGACGCAGGCTTTGAGAAGCTCGAGAACGTTGACGTCGTCATCCGTCCTGAGGATGTGGACATCGTTTCCGAGGAAAAGGGAATGCTTAAAGGCGTCGTGACCTCCGTCACCTTCCTCGGCGTACACTATGAGATAATCGTCGATATCGGCGGCATCAAGTGGATGATACAGACCACCGATTTCGTCGACGTGGACGAGCACATCGGCCTCTATATCGAGCCTGACGCGATACACATTATGAAGAAGTCCGAATACTCCGGCATGTACGGCGACTACTCCTCCTTCTCCAACGAGTTTGACGAGCTGAGCGACGCGGAAAGCGAGATAGAAGAATGAAGCAGAACGTCCAGAAATCATCGCGGCTGACTCAGCGCCTGCTGCTGACGCCGTATTCGGTGTGGGCGGTGCTGTTCATCGTCGTCCCGCTCATATTCGTGGCGTACTATGCGTTCACGGACACGAATTTCAACTTCACCTTTGATAACATCGCCCGCTTCTTCACCGCCACATCGACCGTTGACGACGGCGCGGCGACCCGCGAGGTGCACACCTATCTCGTCATCTTCGGCCGCTCGCTGAAGCTGGCCGTGATATCCACCGCTATATGCCTGCTGCTGGGCTACCCGATGGCGTACATAATTGCTCGCGCAAATGCCAGGGCGCAGAAGATAATAATCACGCTCATAATGATCCCCATGTGGATGAACTTCCTTATCCGCACCTACGCATGGATGACCATTCTTCAGGACACCGGCATCATAAACGGCTTTCTCTCCGCGCTCGGCCTTGGCCGCATCCACATCATCGGCACCGAGGCCGCAGTCGTCATCGGCATGGTGTACGACTACTTCCCGTACATGGTGCTGCCGATATATTCCATCATGGCGAAGATGGATAACCGTCTCATCGAGGCCGCCTACGACCTTGGATGCAGCGGCAGCGGAGTCCTGCGCCGCGTAATCTGGCCGCTGAGTCTGCCGGGCGTCATCTCCGGCGTGACGATGGTGCTCATCCCGTCGATAAGCACCTTCTACATTTCCCAGAAGCTCGGCAACGGCAAATTCTTCCTCATAGGTGACGCTATTGAGGGGCAGTATGTGGCAAACAATCTGCACTTTGCCGCCGCCATTGCCTTCATTCTTATGATAATCCTGCTTGCGGGCATGGCGCTGATGCAGCGCTTTGCCGACAAGCGCTCGCACATTGACTGAGGAGGTGTGAAGCATGAAAAAAATGTCCAAGGTGTACACCGCCCTCATTATGATTTTCCTGTTTGCGCCGATAGCGATACTGCTGTTCTTCTCGTTCAACGAGGCCAAAAGCCTTTCCGTTTTCTCCGGCTTCTCCCTCAACTGGTACCGCGAGCTTATGAAGGACGCGGAGACGCTGGGAGCCGTCCGGAATACGCTTATCCTCGCGCTCAGCGCATCCGTAGTCTCCACCGTAATGGGCACTGCCGCCGCTGTCGGCATCAACCGTATGCGCAATAAGTACCTGCGCGCAACTATGGACACCGTGACGAATATCCCCATGATAAACCCCGACATCATCACCGGTATCTCGCTGATGCTGATGTTCGTGTTCGTGGGGCGGCTGTTCGGCGCGGCGACAAGCCTGAGCTTCTGGACGATGCTTATCTCGCACGTCACCTTCTGCCTGCCGTATGTGATTCTTCAGGTTCTGCCGAAGCTGCGGCAGATGGACAGATCGCTGCCGGAAGCGGCGCTTGACCTCGGCTGCACGCCGGTGCGCGCCTTCTTCAAGGTCGAGCTGCCGGAGATCATGCCCGGCATCGTGACCGGCATGATAATGGCCTTTACCCTCTCGCTCGACGACTTCGTCATCAGCTATTTCACCGCAGGCAACGGCTTCCAGACCCTGCCGATACGCATCTACAACATGACGAAAAAGACCGTCACACCCAAGATGTACGCGCTGGCGACGATAATCTTCTTTGTCATCCTCGCGCTCCTTATCCTCACAAATCTTGTCGACAGCGACCCGAACGCCGAGCCGAAGCGCAGACGCCGCGAAAGCAGCCGCGGCCGCAAGATAGCGATCGGCAGCATCTCCACGGTGCTCGCCGTCATACTGATAGTCGTGCTCGTCAGCAGCGGCTCGCAGACTCTGACGCTGAACGTCTACAACTGGGGCGAATACATCTCCGACGGTTCGGACGATTCGCTCGACACTATAAAGGCTTTCGAGCAGTGGTACTATGAGACCTACGGCGTCAAGGTGAAGGTCAATTACAGCACCTACGCCAGCAACGAGGACATGTACGCCAAACTCTCCAGCGGCGCCGTGAGCTTCGATGTCGTTATCCCGTCGGACTACATGATAGCCCGCATGGCAAGCGAAGATATGCTCCTCCCGCTCGACTTTGACAACATTCCGAACTATCAGTACATCGACGAGAGCTTCCGCGGCCTGTACTACGACCCGGACGATATGTACTCCATCCCCTACACCTACGGCGTTATCGGCGTTATATACAACGCAAACGTCGTTGATGAGGCCGACGCGAAGGGCTGGGAGCTGATGTGGAACGATAAGTACGCCGGAGACATCCTCCAGTTCAACAACTCCCGCGACGCATTCGCAACCGCGCAGTACATGCTCGGCCTGAACGTCAACTCCGACGACCACGGCGAGTGGGAGCAGGCGCTGGCAAAGCTCAAGGAGCAGCGCCCGCTCGTCAAGAGCTACGTCATGGATGAGATATACAACATGATGGAGTCCGGCGAGGCGGCCATCGGCGCATACTATGCCGGAGACTACTTCACCATGCTTGACGCCGAGGCCGACGGCGTTGACCTCCGGTTCTATTACCCGGAGCGCACGAACTACTTCATCGACGCGATGTGCATCCCCTCCTGCTGCCAAAACAAAGAGCTTGCGGAGATATTCATAAACTACATGCTCTCCGCAGAGCCTGCCATCGCAAACGCCGAGTACATCTACTACGCCTCCCCCAACTCTCTCGTCTATGAGGACGAGGGCTATCAGGACGATCTCGGGGAAGAGGCCATGGAGATACTTTATCCTGAGATCGAAGATTTCAGCGCGCTGTACAACGAGTACGCGTACCGCAACCTTGATTCGGATATGCTCGACTTTGTGAACACCCTCTGGGAGACACTGAAAATAAGCTGATACCGCATTGTTCTCCGGCTGAGTGCAGCCGGAGAATTTTTATATACCTATAAAATAAACACATTTCATCCGATTCACGGGCTTTATTTTTCGGCGGCCATAGTTTATCACAGATACGAGGTGACGGAAATGCTGCGAATGGAAATAGCGCTGTTTCTGGTTTTGGCTCTGGTCGCGTATATATATTTCTCCGCCGAGCGGAAAAGCTCTCCGCTGCACAGGACCTTCTCCGTGCTGCTCATCACGGCGCTGGTTCACCTCGTCTTTGACGCGCTGACGATATACACCGTCAACCATCTCGACACCGTGCCGCGCTTTCTGAACGACACACTGCACCGCTTCTTCATCGGCACGATGATCCTCATTCTGTACCTGTTCTATCAGTATATAGCAATCCTCGTCGAGGAGGAGACCGGCAAGCCCCGGCGGCTCGACCTCGCGGCGAAGCTCTATCTATGCGCCGCGGAGCTTGGCGCGCTGCTTCTGCCCGTGCACTACGCCGTCACCACGCAGGGGAACTATTCCGACGGCATCCACGCAAACGTATGCTATGCCAGCGTCACGGTGTATCTGCTGCTCTGCGCGGGTACGCTGCTTTGGCAGTGGAAAAAGATAGACGGCAAGAAGAAATTCGCCATCGGCGCGGCGCTTATAATAGAACTCAGTGTGTCGCTCTTCAGGGGCTGCACCACACATGGCTCATCAGCGGCATGGGCATCACGCTGATGACGCTTGCCTTCTATCTCACGCTTGAGAATCCGGATATTCTGCGCGCTGAGCTTACGGAGCAGAAGATGTCCATGCTGTACCTGAAAAGTCAGGTGAACCCGCACTTTCTGTACAACACGCTCGACACCATACGCATACAGGCACAGCTCGACGGCGACCGCAAGGTCGCGGATCTGCTGATGCAGCTTGTCGATTTCTTCCGCCTCAGCATAAAGGTCGACCGTCAGCTGGTCACGCTCGACGACGAGCTTGATCTGCTGGAGGCATACATGGAGCTGATGTGCTACCGCTACCCGGAGCTTAACTGCGAATATGACGTCGACCCGGAGCTTGGCGGCGCGCAGGTGCCGAACTTCATTCTCCAGCCGATAGTCGAAAACAGCCTGCTGCACGGCCTGAAAAACAAGGGCTACAACGGGACTGTGCGCATATCCGCACAGCGCCGCGGCGAGAATATGGAGATAAGCGTATACGACAGCGGCAGCGGCTTTTCCGCCGGCAAGAAGGCCGAGCTTGACGCCATGCTCGCAAACTACTCCCGCCAGCCCGCAAAGCTTGAGGGCAACAGCATCGGCGTTCTGAACGTCCAAAAGCGCATCAAGCTGCTCTGCGGCCGTGAATACGGTCTGTCATACACCGAGAACGAGGACGGCGGCGTCACCGCGCATCTGCTGCTGCCCGTAAAAATGGAGGAAGAGCGATGGAAAAGCTGCGCGTCCTGCTTGTTGACGACGAAATAATGATACGCGAGGGCTTCAAGCGCCTGTTCGACTGGGCGGCGCACGACTGCGAGGTCGTCGGCGAGGCGGCGGACGGGATGGAAGCCCTGTCCAGAATCGACGCGCTCTGCCCCGACATCGTCATAATGGACATCAACATTCCCATTATGAACGGGTTGAAGGTCATCCAGCTCAGCCGCATAAAGCACCCCGAAACCGCCTACGTCATCGTCTCCGGCTACGACGATTTTTCCTACTGCCGCGAGGCTCTGCGGCTCCAGATCACCGATTACATCCTCAAACCCGTGAACTATGACGAGTTCGGCTCCTGCATCGACAATCTGAAGATATCCCTGTTCGAGCGCGGCGTCACGCACAGCGATTCAGCGCTTGAGGAGCGGACGATAAATCAGCTCACGCGGTATTTGCAGGAGCATCTGTCCGAGGAGATAAGTCTCAGCGTACTTGCAGACGAATTTCACCTGAGCGCGCAGTATATAAGCCAGCTTTTCAAAAGTGAGATCGGCGTAAATTTTCTCACTTATCTCACGAACATCCGCATGGAGAACGCCAAAAAGCTCCTGCTTGCCACTTCCCTGCCGATCTCCGATATATCCGAACGTTCCGGCTACGGTGACTATCGGGTGTTCACGAAGGCGTTCAAGAAGTCCGAGGGTGTGACCCCGTCGCAGTACCGCCGCGATTTTCTTGAGCCTGACACCGGCGAGGTTCCGCGCGGCTGAAATCACATACGGCAGTTATCATTCGATAACTGCCGTCAGCTTGTCAAAAAAGTCCTGTGAGGCCTTTTTGACAAGCTTCATCCGCCGAGCATTTTGATAATATCAAAATGCTGCTTTGCTCCAAAAGTCATTGATGCATCAAGACTTTTGGACGGCGGTTTATTGTATTTGAGGCGGGCCTTTTCTCGCTGCGGCTCGGTCACGGCGCGGCTCTGACATGCCACCGGCATGTCATTCACTACCGCGCCGCCGCTGCGCTACCCCTCAAGCTCCCCCGCTGCTCTCTTATCCGCGCCCTGCTGCACATGTTCTTTGACAGACTGACGGCAGTTATCTTTCGATAACTGCCGTTTTTGACGGGCGTCAACTCACACCGTTGGTATAAAAAATAATATCTAATTAGTATGTGCGGTGTGCTCATTATGCCGTGTTTCTTTGATACAATATACCCAACAAAAAGGAGGCTTTCACATAGAAATGAAGCTTGCGTAAAATATACGCGCCTTTCGGAAGCGGCAGGGACTGACGCAGGAGCAGCTGGCGGAGGTGCTTGGCGTGACGGTCGGCGCGGTCTACAAATGGGAATCGCGGCTGTCCCAGCCCGAACTGAAAATGATAATGGCCATGGCCGATTTCTTCGACACCTCGGTCGACGTGCTGCTCGGCTACGAGATGAAGGACAACCGCCTTCAGGCAACCGTTGAGCGGCTGAAAAAGTACCGCCGCGAAAAAGACCTTGCTGGGCTTGCCGAGGCGGAGATGGCGATGAAAAAGCACCCGCACAACTTCGATATCGTCTACACCGGCGCGTCGCTGTATCGGGTTTTCGGCATAGAGCGCCGGGACAGCGCCATGCTCAACCGCGCGCTGGAGCTGCTGGACAGCGCCCGCCTGCTCCTGCCGCAGAACACCGACCCGCAGATCAGCGACAGCACTATTTCCGGCGAGGTTGCAAATATTCTGCTGAGTCTCGGCCGGGACGAGCAGGCCGTGCAGCTGCTGAAGCAGAATAACGCCGGCGACATTTACAGCGATCTGATAGGCATGACGCTTGCGACAGACAGCAGCCGCTATGCCGAGGCGATGCCTTTCCTCACGGCGGCGCTGCTCCGGAGCATATCGTACACCGTTCACATCATCATAGGCTACGTGAATGTATACGATGCGGACAGAGATTACCCCCCGATGGACGCCGTCGCAAAATGGGGCATACAGCTGCTTTCCGGTCTTCAGGAGGACGGCACGCCGTCGTTTCTCGATAAGCTCATCGGCCTGTTTCACGTCTTTACCGCCTATGCACAGCTGAAAATGGGCGACGCGCAGGCCGCGCGAACCGCGCTGGCGCAGGCGCTGGAGTCCGCGCGGCACTTTGACTTCGCGCCGAACTATTGCGCGGGTGCGCTCCGCTTCATGGAGAACGGCGAGCAGGCCACGGTCTATGACGATCTCGGCGCGACAGGGGTGCAGAGCATTGAGAAAACGCTGCTGAGTATGGATTTCCCTGAGCTTTCAGCGATGTGGAAGGAGCTGAACGGCCATGAATAAACCGCTGAACAAGCAGCTGCGCGCGCAGTTTTACCGCGGGAACGCGCCCGTTTTCGCGCTGGCAGTCTTTGCCGCGCTGGCGGGCGGCAGTCTGAACCCGATCATCTCATGGCTCATCAAGGAGCTTATCGACGTGGCCTCCTGCACCGCCGGGGCGCTGCCGCTCCCGGTTCTGGTCAAAATCATCGTGGGCTTCATCCTGCTGTTCATCGTACTGTCGCTGCTGAAATATGCGTCGGAGCCGCGCTTCATCGCCGCCATGCGGCAGTACAAGGACTTCGCGTTTCGGAAGCTCACGGAGAAGAGCATCTCTTCCTTCCGCGACGAGAGTACGGCCACATATCTTTCCGCCCTTACGAACGACGCGTCGAGCATTGAGGCAGACTACCTCTCACAGCAGCTCTCGCTCATCACCAAAGCGGTCACACTCTTCGGCGCGCTGGGCATGATGCTCTGGTATTCGCCGGTGCTCACCTCCGTGGCCATCGGCGTGACGCTGCTCCCGCTGTGCGCCTCGCTTCTGACCGGCAGCAGGCTCCAGACGGTGGAAAAGTGCGTGTCTGAACGCAATAAGGACTTCACCGCCGCGCTGGCGGACTGTCTCAGCGGGTTCACGCTGGTCAAGACATTCAAAGCGGAAAAGGAGATTTTCCGTCTCTTTGCCGAAAATAACCGCGCGTTGGAGCAGGAAAAGTTCAGCCGCCGCAAGCTGAAGGTCATGGTCGGCATGATCGGCTCCGTGGCGGGAGTCGTCGCACAGTTGGGCGTGTTCCTCGTCGGCGCATGGCTTGCGGTGACGGGGCGCGGACTCACGGCGGGCACGGCAGCGGCCTGTCCGGCGGCGAGAAGCAGCGCGTCTCCATCGCCCGCAGTCTGCTGAAGCGCTCTTCCGTCCTGCTGGCGGACGAGGTGACGGCGGCGCTGGACGCCGAGACCGCGCATCAGGTCTCAAGCGACATTCTCGACCTGACCGGCATGACCCGCATCGTCGTTACGCACACGCTTGAAGAGTCGCTGCTGCGCCGCTACGACGGCATTCTTGTGCTGAAGGACGGCCGCGTAAACGAGTTCGGCAGCTTCGACGAGCTTATGCAGCGAAACGGTTACTTCCACGCGCTCTTCACCGTAGCCCAGTGACATATAAAACTGACACATCGCGCTTCAAAAACTCACTATTTCTTCTCCGCCCGGTGCGATATAATATTAACGAAAGGTAGGAGATGAAAGATGGAAAAGATGACAGCATCGAGACTGTTGCTGTGCGCGGCGGCGCTTATGGCCTTATCCGGCATACTTATGGCGGTATGCGGCCGCTTCGTCTGCGCGCCGTGTCTCTTCGCGGCGGCGCTGTGTATGCTCGGCGCGGGGCTTGCCTACCGCGCGGCTGATAAAAACATTGATCCGAAGGAGGAACACAGCCATAAATAACAAAAAGCTTTACAGATCGCGCAGGAACCGCATTTTCCTCGGCATATGCGGCGGCATCGGCGAATACTTCGGCATCGACCCCACCGTCGTCCGCGCGGCTTGGATAATCTTCTGCGCCATCGGCGGCAGCGGGCTGCTCGCCTATCTGCTCATAGCGCTGTTCATGCCCGAAGAACCTTGACGGGAGGCGCGCCATGAAGCTTCGCGTAGCCAAACTCATAATATGTATCGCGTTTCTCGCGCTCGCCCTGTTTACCGATATCAGCGACGCGCTGTTTCTGCCGCTGTCCCTCGCCGCGCTGGCGGTTTCGAACATCTCCGGACTGCGGCTGACTCTCGCAGGCAGAAATAATAATAGTAGTAAGGAGCTGCAATAATGTCACCCACACTGAAAAGCATACAAAAATGCGCCCGCGTTTTTCACACGCTGGCGATAATAGCCGCAGTCGCGGCGTTCCTCGGCGCGGCCAGCGCTCTTGCTGCCGCAGTTGGTCTCTCGCGCTGGTATAACGCCCCGGCGGACGCGCTCGGTATGCTCGCGCCCATTATGGCGGAGCTGGATCACGGCAGCTACACGGCGTCCGTCGCGCATCTCTCTGCAGATGTCATAAGCTTAGCGCTTGACGGCGTTATGCTATGCTTCGCGGTAGCGTACCTGAAGCAGGAGCTTGCGGACGGCACACTGTTCACCGCCTCCGGGGCAAAAAGCCTGCTCCGGCTCGGCATACTCTCCATCGCGCTGCCGCTCATAAGCGCCGCCGTCAGCTGTGTGATATTCGGCGTGTTCGACGTCGAAGTTCCTGGCGACTACGGCAACGGTTTGGCAATCATCGTCGGCATAGTGCTCATTCTCAGCTCGCTCGTATTCAGCTATGGCGCGGAGCTTGAGGGTGCAAAAGCCTGATAATGGGCATAAGCGGAACATAAGTTAACCCCTCCGGAATTTCCGGAGGGGTTGTACTGTTAATTGACCACATTTTGCGGCTTTCCGGCCTGAAACGCTCGGATATTTTCAACCGTGCAGTCCATAATGCGCTGGCGGCTCTCTTTCGGCGCCCAGCTTATATGCGGCGTGATGAGGCAGTTTTTCGCCTTGAGCAGCGGATTATCCGCGCTTATAGGCTCGCTCGATACGACGTCAAGCCCGGCGGCATAGACCTTGCCGGAGTTGAGCGCGTCAGCCAGATCCTGCTCCACGACCAGCGGCCCGCGGCTGTTATTGATTATGATAACGCCGTCCTTCATCTTCGAGATCGTCTCGCGGTTGATGATTCCGCGCGTCTCCGGGAACAGCGGGCAGTGCAGCGATATGACGTCAGCACGGTGCAGCAGCTCGTCCAGCTCCACGTATTCGGCGATCTCCGCGCCCTCGGCGCTGCGGCTGCGGTTGAAGGCTATGACGTTCATCCCCAGCGCCTTGGCGATGCGGCCCACGTTCTGCCCGATGCGCCCGAAGCCTATGATGCCCATCGTCTTGCCCGCAAGCTCGATCATCGGGTAATCCCAGAACGTCCACTCGCCGCTCTCCGCCCAGCGTCCGGCATGGACGGCGTCGGAATGGTGCGCCGCGTGGCCGCATATCTCCAGCAGCAGCGCTATCGCAAACTGGGCGACGGAGGCCGTGCCGTAGGTTGGGACGTTCGAGACGGGTATCCCCTTCTCGCGCGCGTACACATAGTCGATCGGGTCATACCCAGTCGCCTGTATGGTGATATACTTCGCGTTCGGGCATGCATCCAGAACGCGGCGGCTTATCGGGGACTTGTTCGCAACGACAATTTCGGCGTCGCCTATGCGGCGGATTATCTCCGCCTCGTCCCTGGTGCTATGGTCGTATATCACGACGTCGCCGAGAGTGCGCAGGCCGTCCCAGCTCAGGTCGCCGGGGTTTTCTGTATAGCCATCTATTACGGAAATCTTCATTGTCCTCCTCCAATTCGTCATACGGAGAGTATGCGAAATATTTCGGATATTATACGTCAGCGGTTCAGCAGCGCTGCGGCGGCGGAGCCGGGCAGCGTCGTCTCCTCGCCGACCTTGAGCACAGCGTAGCGGCCGAGGCGGACGCCTATGTCATCTTTCAGCAGACGTTCAAGCATAGGCCGGTAGTGGCGGCTCTTCTGCACGAGCGAGCCTTCAGCGCACACGCAGGCGGGCTTATCCTCGCTCTGTCCCGCGCCGGTCAAGAGCAGCATCCCGCCGATGCAGGAGCACATGCAGCGCGCGGAGCGCTCAAACATCGCAAGGCTGAGATTCTTTATCAGCTCCGCGTCGGCATCGTCCGCGCACAGCTCGTCGAGCCGTTCGCCGCTCGCCCACGCGTCTATGACCGCAGAGTCAATGCGGTGCAGCGCGGCAACCTTAGCGGCGCAGGGCGCCGACAATAGCTTATCCTCCGCCGCCTGAACGAGCATCAGACGCGCAAGCTCGCCGAGATAAACCCCGGCGGTCATTTTCTCAAAGAATTTATGTCCCGGATCCTTGCTCATTTCGTCGAGCATCAGGTCAAATTTGCCGCGCGGCATACCGGAATACAGGCCGGATTCGAGATTTACAAGTATCTCGCCCGGCTCGCCGCGGTGCAGCTTCTTTATCGCTGCATACGGAACGGCACAGCAGGTATTCGTCCCCGTGCCGCTGACCTGCCCGAAAAAGCCGCTGTATGCGGTCTTGTCCAGCACCGCCGAGCCGCCAAGGAGCACAGCCACGGTATCGTTAAGTATAACCGCGCTCTTGCCGTGTATGCCGCGGCGCTCCAGCTCCTTTATCAGCGACGCGCCGACGAGCTGCCCTTCACAGCCGCGCACGGTGACTTCCTTGTCGATGCGCACGACGCGCCCGTCGATATCCGGCGTGACCTCCGCCGTGTAGGAGAAGCAGAAGCCGATTTTGTCGGCTCTGTCCATAAGCGGCTCTATCTCGTCGGCAACAAAGACGATGAATTCATCCCAGTCCACCGGCGCTTCTATCCCCGGCATAGGGCATTTTTTCAGCTCGGATACAACACAGCCCGCTTCCGTGAAGGTCACAAGCGCGCGGCGGAAGTTCGTCCCGCCCGCATCGATCACGACGGCAGGAACGTTCAGCGGCACTACGCCGTCATTTTTCAGGTAGGTCGGTATCATCGCCATGTCCGACTGCTCGCCCGCAAGCCCGCGGAGCATATCGTCAAGCATTCTGGGCGCAAATTCAACGGGGTCTATATCTGCCGGCGACATGCCGTACTTTTTCAAAAACTCCATTTTAACCCTCCATCAAAAACCGGCGGCAAAGTGCCGCCGGTTTACATAATATTTGTCTCTGCTTACTTGTCTTCCTTTTCTGCGGGAGCGGTACCCTTCACGGACTCGACAATACCCTCGGCAAGACCAGCGATGCCCTGAATCTCGCTGGGGATGATTATCTTCGTCGCGCGGCCGTTGGCGGCGGCGGAGAAGGCTTCGAGCGCCTTGATCTTCAGCACGGCGTCGGTCGGGCTGGCGGCGTTAATGAGCTTGATGCCTTCGGCGGTAGCGGTCTGAACCTTGAGGATAGCCTCGGCTTCGCCTTCGGCCTCAAGTATCTGCTGCTGCTTCTTCGCGTCTGCGCGGAGAATGGCGGATTCCTTTTCGCCCTCGGCTTCGAGGATGGCCGCGCGCTTCTCGCCTTCGGCGCGGAGTATCGCCTCGCGGCGCTCACGCTCTGCCTTCATCTGCTTCTCCATCGCGTTCTGGATCTCCTTCGGAGGCAGAATGTTCTTCAGCTCAACGCGGTTGACCTTGATGCCCCAAGGGTCAGTCGCCTCGTCAAGGATGGCACGCATCTTGGAGTTTATCAGATCGCGGCTGGTGAGGCACTGGTCAAGCTCAAGATCGCCGATGATGTTTCTCAGCGTGGTTGCGGAAAGGTTCTCGATTGCGACCATGGGCTGCTCGATGCCGTAGGTATAGAGCTTCGGGTCGGTTATCTGGAAGTACACAACGGTATCTATCTGCATGGTGACGTTATCCTTGGTGATAACTGGCTGGGGCGGGAAGTCCGCAACCTGCTCCTTGAGGGAGACGACCTTCGCCACGCGGTCGATAAACGGGAGCTTCACGTGCATACCAACGTTCCACGTCTCCTTGTAAGCGCCGAGACGCTCAACAACGTAGGCTCTCGCCTGCTGGACAACACGGATGTTGGTGATAATAAGCACTATAATGATAACTGCTATAATAATTCCTACCATGATTTCCTCCTGTAAATTTTACTTACTTCTCTGCGGGTTTAACTATCAGCTTAACGCCCTCGATGCGGACGGCGGTCATAAGCTCGCCGACGCTTGCTTTGACCTCGTCGCTCTCGGTGCGGGCAGTCCATATCTTGCCGCCGACGGAGACGGCTCCTGTCCCGGCAATGTTGTCAATATCCTCCGTCACACGGCACTCCTTGCCGATCACCATGTCCGCGTTGGTCGGCTGCGCCTCGGAGTTGACATACTTCTTCACAAGCGGCCTTGTCAGCACCAGCGACACTATCGACACAACGAAGAACCAGATTATCTGGAGCCACAGCGGCGCGCGCAGTATGGCTGATATCATCGCGGCGAACGCGCCCAGCGCAAACCATATCGACACCAGCCCCGGAGCCGCGCCCTCGATGATAAGCAGTACGACCATCAGGACAAGCCAAACCGCCGTCATGCTGCCGGATGCAAGCCTTCCGATAAGTCCGGAAAAAAACATTGCTTCATCCTCCTCTCGCTAAATTCTAAACACATTATATAATACCCGCGCACCTTTCGCAAGATGTATTTGTCGCGCATCACAAATAATTTACTTTTGCTTCACGTTTTCCCCCTTTACTTTTTCCCTTTAGTGATGTAACATACGGATATGATAAATCAACAAAAAATTTACCGTCGCTGAGTAGACCGGCTTCCCGCGTTTATTCAGCGACTATTAACCGGAGGCGAAAATGAACAAGCTACCTAGGAAACCCCGCAATGAAAACATGTACAAGGCCATTCTTTCCCTCAACTCCGTGGAAGAATGTATGCGCTTCTTTGACGATCTCTGCACCGTGAGCGAGCTTATGGCGATGGAACAGCGCTATCAGGTCGCTACCTGCCTGAACGAGGGCATGATCTATAACGACATTCTGGCCGAGACCGGCGCGTCCAGCGCGACGATAAGCCGCGTGAACCGCTCGCTCCAGTACGGCAGCGGCGGCTATGCCATCGTGTTTGACCGCATGAAGGAGGAGGACAAGTGAGCTGCTACGGCTCCCTCGCCGGGTACTATGACAAATTGACCGGTGATGTTCCTTATTCCAAATTCATAGAGTTTTACGAGGCGGAGTTTGCCCGCGACGGGGGCGAATTCCGCCTCCTGCTCGACCTCTGCTGCGGCACCGGCACGCTCACCTGCGAGCTTGCGCGGCGCGGCTATGAGATGATCGCCGCCGACGCGTCGGTAGATATGCTGATGCAGGCGCGCGAGAAATCGGCGGAGCTTCCCTGCCCGCCGCTGTTTCTGTGTCAGGACGCGGCGGAGCTTGACCTGTACGGCACGGTCGACGCCGCGGTCTGCTCGCTCGACGGGATGAACTACATCGCCCCCGACGCGCTGCCGGAGGTGTTCCATCGGCTGCACCTGTTCGTCCGTCCCGGCGGGCTGCTCATCTTCGACATCCGGACGCCGGAATGGCTCCGCGCGCTGGACGGGGATATCTTCGTCGACGAGAAGGACGATGTGCTGTGTCTCTGGCGCGCGGACTTTGACGATGAGCTGCCCGCAATAGTTTACGGCATGGATATCTTCAGCCGCGTCGGCAGGCTGTGGGAGCGAGGCAGCGAGGAGCATATCGAATATGCGCACGAGCCGCAGGCGCTGAAGCGGCTGCTTGAGGCCGCCGGGTTCACTGGTGTGCAGCTCCGGCGCGACTGTCCGCAGGGCGACGCGGGCAGAATGTTCATCGTCTCAACCAGAAATGAGGAATGATTTTATGAACAACGACAGAATAATCAGAGCTACCGCCGGAGACGGCTATATAAAAATGGCGGTCATCACCGCGAAGGACACCGTGCAGCGCGGATGCAGCGTCCACGGCTGCTCCCCCACCGCATCCGCCGCGCTGGGGCGTCTGCTGTGCGCGGCGTCGCTGATGGGCAACATGATGAAGGAAGAGAACGCGACACTGACTCTCCGCGTAAACGGCGGCGGTATCGCGGGCAGCGTCGTCGCCGTGTCGGACTCGGCGGGCAACGTGCGCGGCTATATTGAGAATCCCGCGGCCGACCTCCCCACGCGGCAGGACGGCAAGCTCGACGTCGGCGGCATAGTCGGGCGCGACGGTACTCTTACCGTCAGCCGTGACATTGGGCTCAACGAGCCGTATGTCGGCTCTACGGAGCTTGTCAGCGGCGAGGTAGCCGAGGATCTGACCGCGTATCTGCTTGAGAGCGAGCAGGTACCGTCGGCCTGCGCGCTGGGCGTGCTTGTGGATACCGACAAGAGCATCAAGGCCGCGGGCGGCTTCATCGTGCAGCTCATGCCCGGCGCACCTGAGGAATATATCGACAGGCTTGAGGAGAACATCTTTATGATGGATCAGGTCACAACGGTGCTTGACGAGGACGGCGCGGAAGCGCTGTTCGGGCAGGTGCTCAAGGGCTTTGAGCATCATGTCGTCAGTTCCGAGCCTATCGAGTACCGCTGCTATTGCAGCCGTGAGCGCGTTGAAGCCGCGCTCGCCTCCATCGGCAGCGACGCGCTCGCGGAGCTCGCGCAGGACGGCAAGGACATCTCCGTCGGCTGCCAGTTCTGCGGCACGGAGTATACGTTCACTCCCGCCGAGCTGGAGGCCATACAGCCGAAGCCCGTCGAGGAGTGATAATGCGGTGTTATCAGGCCATCGCCGTCCCGGCCTTGGCCTGATAACACCGCCCGGCAAAATAAAGTGAAAAAATTGCGGAATTGGTATTGACAAAATGCGAATTTTTTAGTATTATGGCTAAGCCGTTGTGACGGGAGCATAGCTCAGCTGGTTAGAGCACCTGCCTTACAAGCAGGGGGTCACTGGTTCGAGTCCAGTTGTTCCCACCATAATTAACTTCATATGCCTCTGTAGCTCAGTAGGTAGAGCAGCGGATTGAAAATCCGCGTGTCGTTGGTTCAACTCCGACCGGAGGCACCACTCATCGCTATGCGATGAGTTCTGCGGCTTTAGCTCATCCGGTAGAGCGCCACCTTGCCAAGGTGGAGGTAGCGAGTTCGAGCCTCGTAAGCCGCTCCAAAAAGATTTGCGGGCATCAACCATCGCCCGCAAATCTCATATGGCGCCATAGCCAAGTGGTAAGGCAGCGGACTGCAAATCCGCGACTCCCCAGTTCAAGTCTGGGTGGCGCCTCCAAAATAAATGACCGATCATAAGATCGGTCATTTATTTTGCGTAATGCTCGTTGTTTGGGGCTAGCTCATCGACGACGGCATAAAGAAAGCACCGCAACACGGTGCTTTCTTTATTATATATCAGACTTTATCACACATTTCTTCTTTTGGACTTCGGTACCTCATATGTTACCAAGCTACCGTCTTTGCGAAAGAAATCATAGCTCACCATTCGGCCTTCGTCATCATGATTGAAGTGATATTTATCTACTTCTATGATGCCGGCAAAACTCCTTCCCCAATATGCATACTCCAACAGCCCGTTTTCACCGTACTCATATACCTCAGATGATAAATCCTGATACTTTATCGGACCCTGTATGCTCCAATGTAGTCTGTCATAGCGGAGTATTTTTCCCTGTTCGTTATAATCGCAGACACTTATTGTCCCAAGCTCCGGCGTAGATACGATGTCATATTCCGGTGCAATGACACGCCGCCCTTCATATATAAGGAACTCTTTTTGCCAGAGTACAGGCTCGGATACGGCGGCCTGATTGCTGTTATCCTCGGCAAAACGCAGCCTCCCGCGCTCATCAAAACAGATTATAGGAGCAGGTTTGCTGGGCTGGTCATCGTAATCTTCGGCAATAAACAGCTTCCCGTACTCATCAAATAAGTACCTGTATCGGTAGTGACAGCCTTTCCTCGGATGCGTTACGCGTCGGCCGCGGCTTGCATTGCCTACAACAATGTCACTTATTGGGCTTGGATTGTAATATCCCCTCCAGATACCACTTTTCACACCGTTACAGTACTCATATTTTGCGACTGGAACGGCAGAAAACTTTGCGTTCAGCTCATCATATTTGTCGCAGTACTCCTTAAAGAGTCCAACGAGCAAATCTTTTCTGAAATCTATATCCTCCATCCGACACCTCACAGCTCCGCGCGCTGGGCGGGGGTCATGCGGTACTGCGGCTTGACATGGTACGCGACTTCGGCGTACTGCCGGGCGCGCTCGCGCAGAGAGAAGTTGCCGTTCTGGCTGCACCAGACGTACAGCTCGTGGATTATCAGGTCTGTCGCAATACGCGACAGCAGCTCCGGCGGCTCCTCGGTCTCGATTATGCCGGACTTGGCGCAGTTCTTGGCAAGCGTCGCAAAAAGATCGTCCAGCGCGTGGACAGCCTCGCGTATGCCCTGCGGCGACTCAAACTGCATGATAAACAGCGTGCTCGTCAACTGCGGGCCGAAGTCGAGCGCGATCGTTATGAACCGGTCAAACAACTGCCAGATACGCTCAAAGTCGTTCTCCGCGTCCGCGAATTTCCGGAAACTCTCCTCGTCGTTCTGCTGCGGCTTTGCGACAACGTAGTCCAGAATACTGCGCTTGCCCTTGAACACCGTATAGAAAACCGAGCGCGAAACCGGTACCTTCTCGCAAATCTCGTTGACGCTGACGTTGTTGTAGCCCTCGGTCTTGAACAGCTCTATCGCGCATTTCGCAATGCTTTCTTTGAGCCGGTATGACGAATCCTGCACGAAAAACATCCCCTTTTGCGATGTTCTGATTTCAAGGACATTTTATGCGATTTGTCCGTGAATGTCAACTTCTTATCAAGATTGTTCGCAAATATTTTGCAGTTTTTTTGTGAGTTATTCCAAAAATCATGTTAACTTATTGACTATATTCAACAAATTAGGTACAGTTCACTCAGCAATATTAATTAAATAACAAACCCCGTTTTATCTATCAGGAGGCTTGAAAATTCCATGACGAAAGACGAAAAAATCGCAAAACTCGGTAAGGAAATTACCGACCGGGCTACCGTACTGCTCGGCAAGGACAAGATCACTCCCGAATCCCCTGAGTATCTGGGCATCAACTCCGCGCTGAAGTACACCGCCTACAAGTACGACCAGAAGATGGCCGACGACATTCTCGACATCTGTCTTACGATGAAAAAGCGCGTGCCGCTTACCATCGAGCAGCTTGCGAAGAAGAACCCGCAGTTTGACCGCGCATACCTTGAGAAGGCCATGCAGGCCGTCAGCGAAAGCGGCCTTGTCGAGTTCCACTGGGAAAACCTCGACGGCAAGAACCCGAACCACGAGAAGCGCTGGGTGCTGGACATGTTCGTCCCCGGCAGCGCAGAGATTATGATGATAAACCCCGAACAGTCCGACATGTACCCCGAAACCGCGGACTTCTTCGAGCGCATGGCATACCTGCCGCTGGCCGGTATCACCGAGATGGTGCCTCCCGGAGGCGCAGGCATCGGCATGCACGTCATCCCCGTTGAGAAAGCCATCCCCGCAGAGAGCAAGTCCCTGCCTATCGAGCATCTCAGCCACTGGCTGAAGAAGTACGAGGGTCACATCGGCGTATCTGTCTGTTCCTGCCGTAAGCAGCAGCGCATCCGCGGCGAAGGCTCCGGCGACATCGAGGGCGAATGGTGCATCGGCGTCGGCGACTTTGCCGACTACTGCCGCGAGACCAACCACGGCCGCGACATCACCTATGAAGAGGCCATGGAGATCCTTCAGAAGGCCGAGGACAAGGGCTATGTCCACCAGATAACCAACATCGACGGCGAGAACAAGATCTTCGGTATCTGCAACTGCGCTGTCGGCGTTTGCAACGCTCTGCGCACCTCCCAGCTCTTCAACACCCCGAACCTCTCCGCTTCCGCCTACACCGCCGAGACCGATCCCGAAAAGTGCGTCGCCTGCGGCAAGTGCGTTGAGACATGTCCCGCCGGTGCGGTACGCCTCGGCCAGAAGCTCTGCACCAAGGAAGGCCCCATCCAGTACCCGCGCCACGAGCTGCCCGATGACACCAAGTGGGGCGAGGATCACTGGAACAAGAATTACAGAAACGAGAACGGCTCCATCCAGACTTGGCCGACCGGCACCGCGCCCTGCAAGGTCGCCTGCCCCGCTCACATAGCCATTCAGGGCTACATAAAGATGGCCGCCGACGGCCGCTATGCGGACGCTCTCAGGCTCATCAAGAAGGATAACCCCTTCCCCGCCGTCTGCGGCAGCATCTGCCGCAAGTACTGCGAGGACGCATGCACCCGCGGCAGCGTAGACCAGCCGCTCGCCATCGACGAGATAAAGAAATTCATCGCCGAGCAGGACATGAAGGCCGAGCACCGCTACGTGCCCGCCATGAACTCCTGCACGCATGAGAAGTTTGACCAGAAGATCGCAATAATCGGCGCAGGCCCCGCAGGTATGTCCTGTGCGTACTTCCTCGCCATCGAGGGTTACAGCCCGGTCGTATTCGAGAAGGAAGCCGCCCCCGGCGGTATGCTCATCAACGGCATCCCCTCCTTCCGCGTCGGCAAGGACATCGTCAAGTCCGAGATAGATGTCCTGCGTGAGATGGGCGTCGAGTTCCGCTGCGGCGTTGAGGTCGGCAAGGATGTCACCATCCAGCAGCTCCGCGAGGAGGGCTTCAGGGCCTTCTACGTCGCTGTCGGTCTCCAGAAGGCCGCAAAGCTCAACATTCCCGGTGAAGAGCTGGCAGGCGTTCAGGGCGGTCTCGACTTCCTGCGCTCCGTCAACAGCGGCGCGACTAAGGAGCTTTCCGGCGACGTTATCGTTATCGGCGGCGGCAACGCGGCCATCGACGTGGCACGCGCGGCAAAGCGTCTGACCGGCGGCAGCGTCAACATGTACTGCCTTGAGAAGGACGAAGAGATGCCCACCGTTCCCGACGAGAAGAACGCAGGCATCGCCGACGGCGTCGTCATCAACAACTCTTGGGCGCCCAAGGCCATCCTCGGCGAGGACGGCAAGGTCACCGGCATAGAGCTTATGCGCTGTGTCTCCGTGCGCGACGCAAACGGCAAGTTCGCTCCCGTTTATGACGAGAACGAGACCATCACCGTTCCCTGCTCCAACGTTCTGGTCGCCATCGGCCAGCGCTCCGAGTACGGCGCAGTCCTCGCCGGCACCGCCGCCGCGACTCCCGACGGCCGCCTCATCGCGCATGACGGCGTCACATTCCAGACCGCAGAGCCCGACGTGTTCGTCGGCGGCGACTGCGCAACCGGCCCGAAGTACACCATCGACGCCATCGCCAGCGGCCGTGAGGGTGCAGTGTCCATCCACCGCTACGTCAACGTCGGCCAGACTCTGACCATCCACCGCAATCTCCGCGAGTTCAAGGAGCTTGACAAGGAAAATCTTGCCCTGCCCGTAGAGAAGATAAAGAAGCCCGCCCGCTCCGAGGTCGTCATCGACAAGAAAAAGGTTCTCACCATGTGCGACGACCGCGTGACCTTCACCGAGGAGCAGATAAAGTCCGAGGCTTCCCGCTGCCTGAGCTGCGGCCGCAGTGTAGTCGATCCGAACAAGTGCATCGGCTGCGGCATCTGCACCACCAAGTGTGAGTTCGACGCTATCCATCTCAAGCGCAACCGCCCGCAGAACAGCAAGATGATCCCCGCCGAGGACAAGTTCAAGGCCATCGGCCCCTACGCTGCAAAGCGTCAGGTAAAGATAATCAAGAAGCAGCTTTCCGGCAAATAATCATCCCGGAACAGATCAGACAGGTGCGGGATATCCCCGCACCTGTTTTCAGAAAGGAAAGTTATGCACGAGCTTAGCATAGTGACCTACGTCATCAAGCAGGTCGACGAGATAGCCAAGGAAAACAAGCTCACCAACATCCAGTCCGTCACGCTGGAGTTCGGCGAAGTGTCCGGCATAGTTCCGGAATATCTCAGCGACTGCTGGCAGTGGTACGCGAAAAAGACTCCGCTTATCGAGCATACGGAGTTCAAGTATGAGATAATCCCGGCTGTCACATGGTGCGACGACTGCAAGACGACCTACCCCACCGTGAAGTACGGCAAGACCTGCCCCAACTGCGGCAGCGGCCATACTTGGCTCCAGCAGGGGCAGGAAATGAACATAAAAGAAATAGTCGCCTGCTGATCGGAGGATAGATATGGCGGATTACAAGGTTTACGAGATAAAACAGAGCATATTCAAGGCAAATGACGACGCGGCCGACGTACTGCGCGCGGAGCTGCGTAAGCAGCACTGCTTCCTGCTGAACCTTATGAGCTCCCCCGGCAGTGGCAAGACCACTACCCTGACCCGCACCGTCGAAAAGCTTTCGGGCGAGATGAACATCGGCATCATGGAGGCCGATATCGACTCCGACGTCGACGCCGAGCGCATATCCCGCACAGGTGTCAAGAATGTCATCCAGCTCCACACCGGCGGCATGTGCCATCTCGACGCGGACATGACCCATCAGGGACTCGACGAGATGGGCACGGACGACCTCGACCTCGTCGTGCTGGAAAACGTCGGCAACCTCGTCTGCCCGGCGGAGTTCGACACGGGCGCGGCGAAGAACGCCATGATACTCTCCGTCCCCGAAGGGCACGACAAGCCCCTTAAATACCCCCTGATATTTCAGGTCTGCGACGCGCTGATAATTAACAAGATCGACGTCCTGCCATACTTCGATTTCGACATGGACAAGGTCGTGGAGTTTGCGAAGATGCGCAACCCCGACATCAAAATCTTCCCGATAAGCGCAAAGACCGGCGAGGGCGTGGATGCATGGTGCGATTGGCTTCGCGCTCAGGCCACCGAGTGGAACGGCTGAACGCATTTTTCGACAACTTTTTATCAAAAACGCTTCAACTGTATATTGCAATCGGAAAAGCAAGTGTTAAAATAATGACGGTCGTTTTATGCGGCCATATTCTAGTGCTGGATGCCGCCGGTTTCCGGCGATTGGAGAAGAAATATGAAAGATCTCAAGCACCTGCTCTATTTTGAAAACCTCCTTCAGGAGGCGCAGAATGAGCTTATCCTGCAGGCGCAGAGCGAGGGGAAGGTCTGCGTCGCTTATGTCTGCGAGAACACCCCGGAGCCGCTGCTGAACCTGCCGGGCGCGTTTTCTACGCGTCTGCGCGCGCCGCGCACCGGTTCCATGGAAATGGCAACCTACTACATGACCAGCTTCCTCTGCGAGTACAGCCGCGCCCTGCTTGAGCGCGCCATCGAGGGCGGCTACAACTTTGCCGACTGTCTCATCACTCCCGACGGCTGCACGATGATGAACCGCGCCGTCGAGAACATGGAGCTGCTTAAGGCTCTCGGCAAGGGCAAGGAGAAGTTTTTCTTCGAGTACATGGAGATACCCATGAAGGCCGACGACAACGGCCTGAATCTCTACACTCTCCAGTGCACAAACCACATCCTCAAGCCCCTGCATGAGCACTACGGCATCGACATCTCCGACAAGGCGATACGTCAGGCCGTCGCCGAGCACAACCGCATCTGCGAGCTTATCCGCGCCATCGGCGAATACCGCAAGGGCGACAAGCCGCGCATCACGGGCTACGAGTTCCACGTCATCACGCTGGTAACCTACGTCGCGCCTAAGTATCTGCTTATCGACAAGCTTGAAGAGACGCTGGAAGAGCTCAAGACCCGCGAGCCGGACGAGAAGGGCTACCGCGCACGCGTGCTGGTCGTCGGCTCCGAGGTCGACGACACCGGCTTCATCAAGCTCATTGAGGACACCGGCGCATATGTCTGCGCAGACCGCTTCTGCTACGGCTCTCTCCCCGGCAGGAACCCCATAGAACTGACCGACGATGAGGACGCACTGACGCAGATCTGCCGCCAGTACATGTACCGCGGACAATGTCCCCGTTACATGAATACCGCCAAGATGAACGGCCGCCGCGAATACGTCAACGCACTTGCGAAGGAATACGCCGCCGACGGCATTATCTACGAGCAGATAAAGTTCTGTGACCCGTGGGCTTACGAGCGCATGATGGGTTCGCACATCCTGCATGACGACTACGGCTACCCAGTGCTGTCCGTCGACCGCCCGTACAACATCTCTACCTCCGGCCAGATGCGCACTCGCGTGCAGGCCTTCGTTGAGAGCATTGAGATAAAGAAGATTCAGGGAGGGGACAAGTGATGAGCAATAAGAGAATAGGCTGCGAGAATTTCGGCAAATTCTACACTGAGGGCAAGGTCAGAAACCGCCGCGAGTGGCGCGGTCTGGTCGACACGCTCTATGATTACTCCCGCTGGCTCCACAACTGGATCACCATGGCGAAGATGGTCTCGAAGCCGAGAAACATCAAGGCCATGTTCCGCTACCGCTGGATGGCAAACTACCTCGCCGTCCCCATGATGGTCGACCGTCACACTCAGGGCCTGCGCGGCGAGCATCTGCGCATCTGCCATCTGGAGCAGGATCTCATAATTGAGGACGTCGCAAAGCTGCTTGACGGTCTTTTCCGCGGCGACCGCCGCATCGGCAACGACAAGAAGTTCTCCGACAAGGTCGTCCTTGTCGACGAAAACGAGATGACCGCCGTTATGATGGGCTTCCCGACGCTGAAGGGTCTCAGCCGCGAGACCCCGTCCACCTATGTCTCCGTACTTCTGAACCAGCATGCGGCGGAGCATTACATCGACATCGCGCAGGAATACGGTCTCGCGGGCGACGTCTGCCCCATGCCTGAGGCCGAGGCCGGCGTCTCCATCGACGACGACGCGCCCGTGCTCGGCGTCTGCGCCGTCCAGTGCAACACCACCTGCGACGGCTCTCTGCTCGGCAACGGCGTCATCTCCAAGCGCCTTGAGCTTGAGGACGGCATCCCCGTGTTCCAGCTCGCCGCTCCTCTGCGTCACCGCGAGGACGACGTGCAGGATTACGCCGCGCAGGAGATCAAGAACGCTATCGCCTTTATCGAGGAGCACACCGGCGAGAAGTGGGATTGGGACGCGTATTTTGACTGCGCAAAGCGCGTCAACTACGCTACCAAGTGCCGCCTTGAGTGGCTTGAGATGAACAAGACCGACTACCCGCAGGTATTCGGCTCCAACCTCGCCCTCTACACTGAGACCAACTACATGGCCATCTGCGGCAAGGTCAAGGCCTTTGAGGATGTCGACCGCAAGATAACCAAGCTTGCCGAGCGCGCCTACAAGAAAAAGAAGATGGCCGCGAACGAATACCGCCACAGAGCCATCATCTGGGGCGTCCAGTCGCACTTCTATATGGACTTCCTCGTGTGGCTGCTCAACTGCTGGGGCATCGTGCCGCTGACCGATATGCTCTCCATGGTCTCCACCAAGGAGCTTGTCACCGAGGACACCCCCGAAAACCGCGAGCAGGCATACTACGACATGGCATGGCTGACCGAGAACATGATCATGCGCAACCGCACCCACGGCGGCTACAAGGTTCTGCTTGACGAGCTGTGGGAGTACTGCACGGAGTTCAACGCCGACATGGTCATTCTCTGGGAGCACATGAGCTGCAAGGCGCTCGACGGTATGCACGGCATGTTCGAGGAGCGCGCCAGAGAGCACGGCATCCACCTCGTATGGGTCACGCACGACCTGTTTGACCCGCGCGTGATATCCCGTCAGGGTGTGCGCGAGCAGGTGAACAACTATATGCGCACCGTCATGCAGGAAGAGCCTGTCGATCCCAGCCTTGAAAATCTCAAGGACGAGAAGTCTTGGTAAGGAGGAAATAAGATGTTCTGGAAAAAGCTCCGCAAGCTGATGATAAAGCTCGGCATAGCCGGCCTCGGCTTCTTCGCCGTCACCTTCGTCGTGTATTTCTTCAATCTCGACATGAAGCTGACCTCCGTCATGGAGGGCTTCATGCTCAAGCACTACGACAAAATCGACCGCGACCAGCACCTGTAAACGCAATGATAAAGCCCGGCGCATGATTGCGCCGGGCTTTTGCTTTTTGCCGGAACATCGTCTAAATGCATAATTGACTTGCCGCGCAGACGGTCGTATAATCATGGCAAAAACACACTAAAGGAGCAGAATATGAATACACCCTTCAGATATGATTATGTCGGCAGCTTTCTCCGCCCCGCGGCGCTCAAGCAGGCGCGCACGGATTTCCAGAGCGGCGCGATAGACGCCGAAGCGCTCAAGGCCGTTGAAGACGGGGCGATACGCGATCTCGTCGCAAAGCAGAAAGCCGCTGGCTACCACGTCATCACCGACGGCGAGTTTCGCCGCGCGACATGGCACCTCGACTTTATGTGGGGCTTCAACGGCGTAGGCCACAGCCCCACCAAGACCGGCCTTCCTTTCCACGGCGAGGCCGCGATGCTCGACGACACCTACCTCACCGGCAAAGTCTCGCTCGACTCACATCCGTTCGTAGAGCACTTCAAGTTCGTCAAGGCGCTTGAGGATGAGAACACCGTCGCAAAGCTCACCATTCCCGCACCCGCGCAGTTCATCGAACAGATGATAATGCCCTTCGCGCTGGAGAACACCAGAAAGTATTACGCTGACAACCGCGAGCTTGCCGAAGACATCGCCGCAGGCTACAAGAAGTTCATCGCCGACGTCTATGCCGCAGGCTGCCGCAACCTCCAGTTTGACGATTGCAGCTGGGGTATGCTCGTCGACCCGATGGCCTGCATGTACTTCGGCACCGACGAAAAGGGTCTTGAGGCTATCAAAGAACAACTGCTTGAGCTGAATAACGCCGCCATCTCCGGCAAGCCCGACGACCTCGTCATCAACACTCACGTCTGCCGCGGCAACTTCCACAGCACCTACGCAAACTCCGGCGCGTACCACGGCGTCGCGCAGACTCTGCTCGCCCGCGAGAACGTCAACGCCTACTACCTTGAGTTTGACGACGCGCGCAGCGGCGGCTTCGAGCCGCTCGCCGCGGTCAGCGGTGACAAGAAAGTCGTCCTCGGTCTGGTGACAACAAAGCGCGCACTGCTTGAAAACAAGGACGGCGTCATCGCGCGCATCCACGAGGCGGCAAAATATCTCCCGCTCGACAGGCTCTGCCTCAGCCCGCAGTGCGGCTTCGCAAGCTGTGAGATCGGCAACAAGCTGACCGAGGCACAGCAGTGGGCAAAGCTCGCGCTCGTCAAGGAGATCGCCGAGGAGGTCTGGGGCTGAGTCCCGCTCATTCACCGGATATCAAAGAACACCAAGCATGAAGCGCCGCACCGCCTCCTGCTTGGTGGTTTTATTACAGTCATACTGAAAGGAGGCGGCCGCCATGCCGCAGGGTGAGAGCATATACGCCAACTGGAACCCATGGCACGGATGCACAAAGCTCAGCGCCGGGTGCAAACATTGCTATGTCTACCGGCAGGACACGATGTACGGCACCGAGGAGGCCGCCTCCGTCTGCCGCAAGACCGCGAGCTTCGACCTGCCCGTCAAGAAGAAGCGGGACGGGAGCTGGAAGCTGCCGCCGGGCAAAATTGTCTTTACCTGCTTCACCTCCGACTTTCTGCTGAGCGACGCCGACCCATGGCGGCAGGACTGCTGGGATATGATTCGCCGCAGGCAGGACTGCTTCTTCTATTTCTTCACCAAGCGCATCGACCGCCTGTCGGAATGTCTGCCGCCAGACTGGGGCGGCGGCTATGAGAACGTCATCATCGGCTGCACAGTTGAGAATCAGGAGATGGCGGACTACCGCCTGCCGATTTTCCTCGCGCTGCCGGTACAGCACAGAGCAGTCATTGCCGCTCCCCTGCTGACGCCGCTCGACATAAGCGCATATCTCGACCCGGAAAAAATCGATGAGGTCTCGGCCAGCGGAGAATCCGGCGCCGACGCGCGCCCATGTCACTACGACTGGATTCTCTCGCTTCGGCAGCAGTGCGCGGAGCGCGATATCTCCTTCCAGTTTCACCAGACCGGGGCGCACTTCATCAAGGACGGCAGGATGTACCGTGTGCCGCGCCGCGAGCAGATCGCGCAGGCCAGAAAAGCCGGTATCGACTACAAGGTCGCGGCTCACGACCTGCCGCTGTGCGCGCTGGAGCATGTAGCTTCTCTCCGGCAGGAGCCAGAGCAGCTGTCGCTGCTCTGACGGCCGCGGACTGACTGCTTACTTTAGTGCATGAAAAAGGCATAGAAATAAGGAGAGTATTATGGCTGATATACGCGTACATGTTTTTCACACGGGCGAGGTCTGCGTCGCGCCCGCGCTCCCGTTCGGTGGTGCGCATTGCAGCACACTGAAGGCATCCGGTGTTTTTGCGAAGCGGTCGGAGCGGATATGGCTGCCCGTTTCGGCCACCTCATCACCTGCCCGCACTGGAAAATTCTCTTCGACTGCGGCTGGCACCGGGATATGAGCCCCGACCGGCGGGCACAGATACGCTCCCTCGGCTCGCTGCCGCTTTACATCACGAATCAGGGGCGCTTGGAAAAGGCGCGGCGATCGACGAGCAACTGGCCGCGCTTGGCATAAAGCCGTCCGAGCTGGACATGGTGCTTCTCTCGCATCTCGACTGTGACCACGCAAGCGGGCTGAAGCTTGTCTCCGATGCGAAGCAGATTCTTGTCTCCGAGGACGAACTGCGCTTCGCGCGCAATCACACGCCGGTCAATCTGATACGCTACAATCCCCGCTGGTGGCGCGGCACGAAAATTCACCCCTTCGAGTGGAACGGCACGGACGGCACCGCCGGCAGGTCGTACGACATATTCGGCGACGGGAGCCTTGTGATGATAAACATCCCCGGCCACTCAAAGGGGCTGTGCGCGCTGAAAATCACGAACCCCGACGGGCGCTTCGTGCTGCTGTATCCAGACGGCGGCTACGCGAGCCGCTCGTGGGAAGAGCTTATCGTCTCCGGCATCGCCGACGACAAGGCCGCACAGTTCAGGTCGCTGGAATGGATACGCGCGCAGAGCATGGACGCAAACTGCATCGAGTCCATCGCAAACCATGACCCGGATGTTAAGCCGCATACCATAGAGCTATAAAGTCAACGGCTGAAAAAGCAGAGAGTTTTCCTCTCTGCTTTTATTTATTGAATCCCGCGGCGCTGTCAAACTCGCAGGCGGTGAAAATTGCGCCCGCTGCGGCGCGGTAATCGTCCAGACTTCTGGATTTATTGAGCGCTTTCATCTCGCGTTCGCTGTGCAGGAACAGGCCGTCCATGTAAAACCACAGCTCCTTCATGCGCGATGTCGCCGCGCGCGCGTCGAGTCCGTAGGCCAGATATGCGTCGAGAAGCGTGTCGTGAAACTCCCGCAACTCCTCGCGGCGAAGCGCCGCACCTCCGCGAAGCTCGCAGAACAGCGCGGGATTCATCACCGCTCCCCTGCCCAGCATGAACCGTTCGGTTCCCGGCAGCAAGTTCACATCCTCAGGGCGAAAAATGTTCCCGTTGTAGCACACCGGCGCGCGGCTGTTCCGCGCCGCCGTCAAATACGCCTCGCGGTCAACCGGAGCCCTGTACATCCCCGACCGCGCCCGCGCGTGTATCGTCAGTTCCGCGATCGGGTACTTATTGTATATCTCCAGAATCGCGCCGAACTCGTCCACGGACTCCAGCCCCATCCGCGTCTTGACCGACACGGCAACCGGCGCGCGGGAAAAAATGTCCGCCAGCATGTCATCCAGCGAGCCGAGGTCGGTAAACGCGCCGCTCCCTTTATGCTTTGAGACGACCGTACCGGACGGGCAACCGAGATTCAGATTGACCTCCTCATAGCCCATGTCGGCCAGCTGCCGCGCAACGGCGAGAAACGGTTCCGCGCGGTTACACAGCAGCTGCGGCACCAGCGCGATGCCGGTGTTGTTCTCTGGCAGAACGTCCCGCGCCGAGGACGCGCGGAAATTTCCGCTGCCGTCCGGCGCGATGAACGGGGCGTAGTATCTGTCCGCACCGCCGAAAAGGCGCGCATGGACGCGGCGGTATATATGCGTGGTTATCCCTTCCATGGGTGCAAAATATAATCTCATAGCAAACTCCGATTCCTTATCTGGTCTCCCCTGCCGCCGGCGGCAGATGCGGGCAGGAAAAATATATCTCATTTTTCCTCAAATGTGAAGAAAAATCTTTTTGAATGACTTGGATTGTTAACAAATATATTGTATAATTATTTTTATTGAATATATGTTGGGGGAATGAAGCTTGAAACATCAGGCTCTAAGCAGAGTTATATCCGCCGTGCTCGCCGTTATGTGCCTTGTGACGCTTATAAGCGGCGTCGCGGGCTTCGTCAGCGCAGGGAAGGATTTTGCGCAGGATTGCAGTGATTACAAGACTCTCCGCGACAGGATAGCCGAGGCCGAAGCGCTTGACGCGCAGCTCAACGGCGGCAAGGCCGAATATGACAAGACCGCCGCGGAACTGAAGGCCGAGAAGGGGCAGTATGACGAGGACTCCTCCCATCACCGCGAGGAGTTGACCGAATACACCGCCACGAACGCCGGGCTTCAGATGGGCACGGGCGGTATCGACTCCGCCGCAAGCACTCTTGAAGACGGCTGGAAGCAGTATAACGCCGCGCGCGAGCAGTTCGACGCGATGGAGGCGGAATTCAACGTCGGCTATAATAAGTATCTCGCCGCCAAGGCGCAGATAGACGCCGGCTGGCAGGAATATAACGACGGCGTCGCCCAGATAGAGCAGGGCAAGGCTGCCATAGCCGAGGGGCGCGCCCAGTACGACGCCGGGATGCAGCAGCTTGAGCAGGGTCGTGCGGAGCTTGCAAGCCGCCGCCAGCAGCTTGCGGACGCCGAGGCGGCGCTGCCGCAGTATGAAGCGGAGCTGGCCGCCGCGCGCACTCAGCTTGACGAGGCGCAGACTCAGCTGAGCGAGGCCAAGCGCAAATACGAGGCATCTCTGGCCGCGTACAACGCGATCGACGCGATATACAGTCAGGCTCAGGCCATTATTGATAAGGTACGTGAGGACAGCGTCGGCGGCGAGCTGATATATGCCATCGCCGACAAGACCATTCAGGCGATGTTCGGCCGCAGCTTTGAGGACATCCGCAGCGATTGGAGCGCGAAACGCGCCGAGCTTGATGCGGCGGGCGCACAGCTTTCCGAGGCGGAAGCCCAGCTTGCGGACGCCGAGTCGCGCTACGCCGAGGGCGCGGCACAGCTTGAGGCCACAAAGCAGATGATAGCCGACGCGCCTGCGCAGCTGGAAGCTGTGGAAGCGCAGCTGAACGAGGGCGAAGCACAGCTTCAGGCGCTGAAGCAGCAGCTTGACGACGGCGAAAAGCAGCTGGCGGAGTCCGAAAAGATGCTGCCGCAGGTCAAGGCACAGCTGGAAGCCGGCGAGGCGGAGCTGAAGAAAAACGAACCTGCCCTGCTCGAAGCCAAGGCGCAGATAGACGCCGGACGCGAGCAACTGGACGCTGTCAAGGCGCAGCTTGACGACGGCGATTCCCAGCTTGACGCCGCTATGGCTCAGCTCGGCGGAATACGCGCGGGCTTGAGCGAGACGGAGCAGAAGCTGAAGGACGAGAAGGATGAGCTTCTCGCCGCGTTTGACAAGATAAGCGGTATGCAGACCTCCGTCGGCGAGTACGAACAGCTTCAGGACGAATACAAATCCGCCCGTCAGGCGCTGCTGGCGTATGACAGCATTTCTGAAAACGTGATAGACGGTGAGGAGCTGCTGACCGCGGCAAACAGCGCGGCGCGCTCGATGCACGTCGGATACATTGTCCGCTTCGTTCTCCGCGTTCTGATGAACCTGTTGATGCTCGCCTCCGCCGCTGCCGGTGCGGCAGCGCTGCTGAAGGCTTTTGACAAGCTGAAGATAAAATACCCGATGTGGTTCATCGCCGCTGCCTGCGCCGTGGGCGCGATACTGGCGGAGGCCATAAGTCTGGGGCTTGGCCGCGGGCTGCTGTATTCGGCGCTCTTCGTGCTGATCCTCTCGGCGGCGCTCTTCGCACTGACCTACGAGAAAAACCAGACCGCGCCCTCCGAAGCCGCACAGTAACGGCCAAATATAAAATTAAGGTCCCGCCTTCCGGCGCATCTGCCGGGAAGCGGGACCTTGTTTTTTCCCGTTCAGAACGAGACTGTCAGCTGCATTTTGAAGCGCTCCTCACCGTAGACGGCATGAGGAATGTCCTTCGGCATGATAAGCGTCTCGCCCGCGTTGAGGACGAACACCTCGCCGCCGACGGTGAAGCGCCCGGTGCCCTCAAGCACCGTCACCATAGCGTCGCCGCCCGCCGCGTGGGTGGATATCTCCTCTCCCTTGTCGAAGGAGAAAATCGTCATGCTGATGAGGCTGTTCTGCACCAGCGTCTTGCTGACGACCTGCCCCTCCTGATACTCGACCAGATCCTTGAGAGATATTTTCTTCTGCTTTTCAATATTCTTGTACATAATTGCCTCCATAGCTGCTTTGCAAAAGTGGCTTTATAGTATTATTCCCCGGAAAATGCAAGCCGAAACGGACTTTCAGACACTGTACTTCCGGGCGTATTCCTCGTAATACTCGTCAAAGCGGTGGGAGTGCAGCTCCTTGAGGTTGATGACATACTCGTGGGTGTCGTATCTGTCTGAGCGCAATTCTATCGTCGCAATCGCAAGATTTGAGCTGTGGTCGGCCACACGCTCAAAATTTGCGAGCAGGTCGTTGAACACGAAGCCGTTTTCAAGCGAGCAGTCCCCGCTCTGGAGCCGTTCGACATGGTGCAGCTTCAGCTCGTCGCACAGCACGTCAATCCGCTCCTCCAGCGGCTCCACGCGGTATGCAAGCTCAACGTCATTTGCAAAAAATGCCCGCGACGCAACATCCAGTATCTCCTGCACAGCGGCGCTCAGTACGTCCAGCTCATGCTCCGCCGCGCCGGTGAAGCGCAGCTTCTTCTGGCTTATCTCGCGCGCGGCCTCAGCAATGTTCATCGCGTGGTCGCTGATACGTTCAAAATCGCTGAGCGTGTGCAGGTATTTTGACACGCTCTCATTTTCCTCGCACGTAAGCTCGCGTTCGGTTATGCGCATGAGGTAGGTTCCGAGCCTGTCCTCGTACTGGTCGACCAGCCCCTCCTCACTCTCAACGCGCGCAAATGCCTCGTCGCTGTAATCCCTGAGCAGCGCAACCGATGTGAGCAGGTTGCTCTGCGCGGTCTTGCCCATGTCCTCCACGGTCAGTCGGCTCTGCTCCACGGCAAGCGCGGGATGCGCGAGGAAGCGTTCGTCAAGCCTGTCGAATGCGTCGGCGTGAGTCTGCTCCTCCCCGCCCTTTATCAGTGCGCAGGCCAGCTTTTCAAGCAGGCCGATTGCGGGGAGCAGCGCAAGCGCGGTCACGAAGCGGAACGCCGTGTTCACAAACGCGATACTGACGGCGTTCATCGTCATGTCCATAAACGTAAAGCCTATCGCCGCATTCACGCCGTAGAACAGCCCGCCGCAGAGTATCACGCCGACAAGCTCTATTTCAAGGTACGCAAAAGCGGTGCGCCTGCCGTCTGTTTTCGCGCCCAGCGCCGACAGCAGCACCGGCACAGCCGCACCGATTGCGATGCCGAGGATGACCGGATACGCGGCCGCAAAGCTGACCGCGTCCGTGACGGACAGCGCCTGAAGGATACCGACCGCGGCGCTCGCGCTCTGCAGAATGCAGGTAAAAAGTGCGCCAGCCAGTATGCCGAGAAGCGGATTCGAGAAGCTTGTGATAAGCCGCACGAACGCCGCGCTCTCGCGCAGAGGAGACACCGCCGTGCTCATCGACTGCATCCCGAACATCAGCACCGAGAAGCCAAGCATAATGTCACCCACGTGGCGGTGCTGCTGGCTGCGGCTGAACATGCGCAGGATTATTCCGCACACGGCGATAACCGCGCTGAGGGTGGACGTCGAGAACAGCGCAACCCAGCCGCTGCCCTCCAGCATCGAGAGGCAGATTATCCAGCCCGTGACGCTCGTGCCCAGAAGCGCGCCGAGGATCACCGCGATAGCCTGTCTCAGCTTCATCATACCGGAGTTGACGAAGCCAACAACCATCACCGACGTCGCCGAGGACGACTGTATGACCGCCGTCACGCCAGTGCCGAGCAGCACACCGCGCAGCGGCGTCCCCGACAGGCGGTACAGCACAAGCTCCAGCTTGCTGCCCGCGACCTTTTTCAGCCCGTCGCCCATCAGCGTCATTCCGAACAGGAACAGCGCCACTCCGCCCAGCAGTGAAATAATATTGTTCAGATTCATTTACATCCTCATACCTGCTCCCGCGCATCTTTATACGCCATACTTTCCGCGGGAATATGTCCATATGCTTTTCTATTATATTATACTAACAATTTATGCAGCCGGCGGCAAGCCGCAATAGCAAACAAATAAATCCGCCTTTTTTCAATACGCTTCGTTCAGTATTGACATTAATTGATTATCGCGCTTGGCCGGCCGTAAATATTTACGTTTTGTTCAACCACGCAGAAAGCCGCCCCGGCGAGGTAAGCGCTATCGAGACACCGTGCCGCTGAAGTACTTTTTGGATGATTATACCGTTTATGCCCGCAAATGCGAAGCAAAAGACGTGATTGAGATAGACACATTTACCGAATTGAACGCACTTGGCAAAGCCTATGATATATAAATAACACAAAAATTCGCCGAGCTGCAAAAATGTTAAAAATATCACTTGACTTTGCGGAGCGACTGTGTTATTTTCTTGTCAGTAAGTGAAAAGCTTGCGTGTCTCGAATGAGACGTTTTTCATTCGTTTTCTCACTCTCTTTTCTTTCACAACCGAACGGGAACTCCTTGCAGGCAGGCTTGGAGCTCCCGTTTGGTTTTTTCGCGTTTGTGCGCCTCGGCTATGGACAAGGCGCGGCACAGCGTGTACAATATGGGCAGACAATTTTTGAAGGAGAAATATTATGCGTTGGATTGAAGTAAGCGTTGACACACCGGCCGAGCTTATAGATGAGCGCTGCCAGCAGATGGCGGACATGGGCGCGGACGGATTTGTTATAGAAAACGAGGCCGATTTTCAGGATTTCCTCGAAAACAATCACCAGTACTGGGACTACGTGGACGACGAGCTGGAGCAGAAGTTTGCTGGAGTAAGCCGCATAAAATGCTACCTCAGCGACGACGCCGACGGCAAGGCCGTCCTTGCGAAGATACGCGGCGCGTATGGCGCGGTGCAGACCGCGTTTATCGAGGACAGCGACTGGGAAAACAACTGGCGCGAATATTATAAGCCCATCGAGGTCGGCGAAAAGCTGGTCGTCGTGCCGGAATGGGAGGAGATCCCCGCCGACGGGCGTCAGCCGCTGCGGCTCGATCCCGGCCTGATCTTCGGCACCGGCAGCCATGCAACCACGCGCATGTGCCTCGCCGCGCTCGAAAAATACTGCTCGCCTGAGACGACCGTGCTCGACCTCGGCTGCGGCAGCGGTATACTCGGCATCGGCAGTCTTGTTCTCGGCTGCAAGAGCTGTGTCGGCTGTGACATCGACCCGAAAGCGCCGGACGTTGCAATGTCGAATGCCGCGCTGAACGGCATCGGGAGCGACAGGTTCCGTGTCTACGCGGGCGATATTATCGGCGACGCGTCCCTGCGCCGCGAGCTTGGCAGCGGGTATCAGCTTGTGCTCGCAAACATCGTCTCCGACGTTATCATCCCCCTCTCTGGCTATGTGCGGCAGTTTATGGCCGAGGGCGCGGTGTTCATATGCTCCGGCATAATCGAGGGGCGGCAGGACGAAGTCAGCTCCGTGCTCCAAAAAAACGGCTTTGAGATAATCGCCCACTACTGCGAAGAGGAATGGCACTGCTTCGAGTGCAGATAAGCATAAAATAATTCAACACCCCGAATCGATGATTCGGGGTGTTGGTATATTCAGAACGGCCAAGTCGGCAGCCAGCGCAGCAGGCGGCTCGCCGTCGCGTTATCCACGCGCATTCCGCTGAGCGCAGGATAGAACATGATGAATACCGCCACGCACAGGACGGCCACTCCCACCGCGTATACGCGCCAGCGCGGGTTCCACTGCCGCATGAGCGCGATAACGTAGCCCAGCGCGAGGACGAGGAACACCGTGCAGGCGAAGTAGTGGTACTCAAAGGTTATGCGCGTGATGAACACCCACGGCAGGAGCTGTGCGAGGTAGCCTATGAGTATGAACGCCGCGCGGCGGTCACGCTTGGCAACGGCTTCATAGCCCAGCACAAAGAGCGCGATAAGCCCCGCCCAGCACAGTATCGGGTTCACGAACGCACCGAAGCTCTGCCGCGTGCCGTCCGTGCCGTAATCCAGATAGTATAGTATCGGGCGGATATCGAGCACCCACTGATACCAGCGCGACGAGTACGGATGCGACGCCGTGACGCCGGAATGGTAGGTAAACATGAAGCTCTGGTTGTCCAGAACAATCTGCGCATACGCCTTCGTGAAGAACGCGCCGACGCCGGTCAGGCCCTTCGCCGCCCCGTAATGATAATACGAAACGTAATAAATCACTGCCGGTACGAGCACGAAGAACACAACGCAGAAGCCGCAGTTGCGCAGGAACTCGGCGAACAGATTTCCGCCGTTTTCCTCGTCTTTTCTATGATATGCACGGACGATCCAATGCAGCGCCCATATGACCGCAAGCCCCGCGCCGGCATAGATGCAGGTCCATTTGCTCGCCGCCCCTATGCCGAAGAACAGGCCGGACAGCGCAAGATAGCGCTTTTTCCCGTCCTCGCACCACAGGTACATGAACAGGTACATCAGCAGGATGAAGAACACCGCGTAGGTGTCGATCGTGGCGATGCGCGTCTGCACGTAGTGCATGAAATCCGCCGCAAATATGACAGTTCCGAGCACAGGAACTACTTTTCCGCCGAAAAGCCTCTTCAAAAATACATACATCACCGGCAGCATGAGGACTCCGAAGAGCGTTCCCATGAATCGCCAGCCGAACGGCGTCACGCCGAAGAGCGAGATACCGATGCCGATTATCAGCTTGCCGAGCGGAGGATGACTGACCTCATACGGCCAGATGTCCTTCTGGTGCTCTATCGCCGTGCGGACATGATAAATCTCGTCAAAGTAGCTGGAGTTCATAAAGCTCGCCGAATCCGGGACAAGCTCCTGTTCGTCGCACAGCTCCGGAGCGTCGGCGGATGTGATGCCGAGCAGATCACCGTACGGGCTGTACACCGCGATTTCGTTTAAATACATATCGTTATCAGCGGTTATGCGGAGATAGCGCGCGGGTTTGGTCGTTACCGTCTCGCTCAGCTCTATCTCTTCCCATTTCAGCACTGCAACGTAATTCTGCGCAAATTCTCCGGCGTAGTCCCAGTTCTCGCCGTCTTCAGAACACTCGATGTAATAATTGCCGACGTTTATGCCGCAGAAAATGCGCAGTCTGCTTATCGGCATGGCGCTCTCAAGCTCTACGGTGACAGTCTCATTAGGCGAGAAGACATGCGGGTTCTGCGCCGCCTCGGTATCGCCGAGGCCGATGAACGCGACTACCGCGTAGCAAAGCGCGATCACCGCCGCGGCGAGCCAGTCGCCGCGCCTCATCTTGCGTTCCGCAGGCTCCGCGCGTTCCAGCGGGCACTCCTTCAGCGAGGGCAAGCCCATATAGAACAAAACTATAAGCAGTGCCGCCAGTATTGGCAGCAAATAAGTTATCGTCATGGCAGTCAGCGCGGCGCGTGGCCGCAGATTCAGATTATACGCGGCCGCAGCCGCGATACAGGAAAAATATAACCCAGCGCGGCCGCAATGTCAAGCCGTGCCCATATTCCGCTGGTTCTTCCCGGCGTCAAAAATCCCGCTGCCGGTTTCGGCAACGGGATATGCGTATCTGTCAGGCTTTATCCTCGGAGCAGCTCGTGCAGCTCCTTGACGCTCGGCAGGACAAGATCGGGCTTGCGCTCGGCGGCATCGACCATGGCCTGATCCGTCTCGCCGGAGAGAACCAGCACGGAACCCGCGCCCGCGTTCTGCGCGACGGCGATATCGGTATAGAGTCTGTCGCCCACGGCGCAGATATGCTCGTTTGCAATGCCGGTCATTTCGGAGATAACGTCGATCATGTTGCGGTTCGGCTTGCCGATATAGGTCGGCTTCACGCCGCTGGACGCGGTGAGCAGGGCGCAGATGCTGCCGCAGTCGGGCAGGACTTCGTCATGCGGCATCGGGCAGACCCAGTCGGGGTTTGCGGCGATGAAGGTTGCGCCGCGGCGCAGGAAATGGCAGGCTTTGTCGAGCTTTTCGTACACAAGCTCCGTATCGAAGCCCTGCACGACGACATCGACGGTCTCCGCCTCGGTGTGGCCGTTCTCGTCGTTCACGAGGTCAATGCCGTAGCTGACCAGCTCGCGGTAGAACGCCTTCGTACCGGCAAGGTACACCTTCGCGCCGGGGTGACGCTGATTGAGGTACATGCCGGTCGCCATGCCGGAGGTGAACACGTTCTCGGCCTCGCAGGGGAAGCCGAGGCGGCGCAGGCGCGTGATATAATCAGTCCCTGCGCGGGAGGAATTATTGGTGAGGTATATGTACTTCTTGCCGAGCTTCGGCAGGTCGTTCATCAGCTCGATCGCGCCTTCGTATACGTTATCTCCAAGATAGAGCGTTCCGTCCATGTCGAACAGGAAAAGCTCTATGTCCTTCAGGCTTTTTTCCATTCTCTTTTCTCCGTTTTTCTTTCTCTATTTATTCTTTCGTCCAGTCAAGCGCGCACTTGACCGCACGGTGCCAGCCCTTGAGCAGCGCTTCGCTGCGGTCGGCGGGCATTATCGGCTCGAACACCTTGTCCTCCGCCCAGTTGCGGCGGACGTCCTCAAGGCTGTCCCAATAGCCGACGGCAAGGCCGGCGAGATACGCCGCGCCGAGCGCCGTCGTCTCGATGCACTGCGGGCGCACGACCCGGCTGCCGAGAATGTCGCTCTGGAACTGCATGAGGAAATTGTTGGCGCAGGCGCCGCCGTCGACCTTCAGCTCGCGGATGGGGATGCAGCTGTCCTGCTCCATGGCGCGGGCAATGTCATAGGTCTGGTAGGCCAGCGACTCAAGCGTCGCGCGCACAAGATGCGCCCGGCTGAAGCCGCGGGTGATGCCGACTATCGCGCCGCGCGCGTCCTGATTCCAGTAGGGCGCGCCCATACCGGTGAATGCGGGTACGACATAGCCGCCCGCGGTGTCCGGCACCGCCTCGGCATACTGCTGGCTCTCCGCCGCGCCGGATATCACGCCCAGCTCGTCGCGCAGCCACTGCACCGCCGCGCCCGCCACGAAGATGCTGCCCTCAAGGGCGTATTCGACGTGATCCTCAAAGCCGACGGCGATAGAGGTGACAAGGCCGTTCGCGCTCTTGACCGGCTCGCGGCCGGTGTTCATAAGCATGAAGCAGCCGGTTCCGTAGGTGTTCTTCATGGTGCCCGGCTCGAAGCAGCACTGGCCGAACAGCGCGCACTGCTGGTCTCCGCCGGCTCCGGCGATCGGTATCTCGCCGCCGTACAGCTCAAACTCGGTCGTACCGTAGACATGGCTGGAGGGTTTCACCTCAGGCAGGAGGCTCTCCGGAATGTCCAGCAGCTCAAGCAGAGCTTTGTCCCAGCACAGCTCATGGATGTTGAAAAGCATCGTGCGGCTGGCGTTGGTGTAATCGGTCACATGGACGCGGCCGCCCGTCAGCTTCCAGATGAGCCATGTGTCGATGGTTCCGAACAGCAGCTCGCCGCGCTCGGCGCGTTCGCGCGCGCCGGGTACGTTGTCGAGCAGCCACTTTATTTTGCTGCCGGAGAAGTACGCGTCAGGTACAAGTCCGGTCTTTTCGCGGATCATGTCGCCGTAGCCTTCGGCAACAAGCTTGTCGATGATGGGCGCGGTGCGGCGGCACTGCCAGACGATGGCGTTGGCAATAGGCTCGCCGGTTGCCTTGTCCCATATGACGGAGGTCTCGCGCTGGTTGGTGATGCCTATTGCAGCGACGTCCGCCGCCGTCATGCCGAGCTTGTCCATCGCGGCGCGGGAGACCTCCAGCGTCGTATCCCAGATCTCTACGGCGTCGTGCTCCACCCAGCCCGGCTGCGGGAATATCTGCCTGAACTCCTTCTGCACGCTTGCGCAGATGTTGCCCGCGTGGTCAAAGAGGATGCAGCGGGAGCTGGTAGTGCCCTGATCGAGAGCCATAATATACTTCATAGCTTCAACTCCGTTATTCAGATATAAGCGACCTTACTTGACAATAAGTCTGGTCATTCTCGCAAAGGTCAGGCGGTTGCGTATCGCGGAGGAAATGTCAAGGAACTCGCCGCGGATGCTCTCGTCGATGTCAAGCTCTGCAAGGGAGTGCTTCGCGCCGATCTTGGTGTAGAGGTCGATAAGCTCTTCGGCGGTCGGGATAGTCGCAATGACGTCGCGGATCTCCTGCCAATGCTCCTTGATGCTCTCAGGCGGGAATGTCTTGAGAACGTCGTTCTCGTTCTCCTTGAAGATGCCGTCGGCCAAATCGCCGAACACGTCGCGCACCCATGCCGGATCCAGCGGCTCGTAGGGCTTGACCTCGATAGTGTCGCGCTTTGCAAGCTCGTGATACGCTCTCGCGCACATGATGGTGCCTATGCCGACGCACTCGCCGTGCATACCGTGGGCGTTCTTGAATCCCTTGGGCTTCATCTCGACGAGGTGGGCGACAAGGTGCTCCGCGCCGGATGCCGCGCGGCTGTTGGAGAGGATCTGCATGGTCAGGCCGGAGAGCATCTGGGTGTAGGCCATGGCCTCATAGTCAGGCTCCTTGCCCTCGGCAAGGTCGTTTGCGCAGCGCGCCATGATGTCCAGCGCTTCCTGCGCCATTGCGCACACCTTCGGGCAGAAGTATTCGCCGGAGACAATGTGGGCTATCTTCCAGTCTGCGATGGAGACGTACTTTGCGAGGATATCCTGCACGCCCGCGATGGTCAGGAAGCGGGGCGCACCGGAGACGATGTTGATGTCGCAGATGACCGCGTCCGCCGCCTGCATGGGGATGGACTTCTTCTGGCCGTCGATGATGATGGAGCAGATGTCCGCGGTGAAGCCGTCGGAGGAGACGATGGTGGGGATAGCGACAAAGGGGATGCCGAGCTTCCATGCGCTGTAACGGCCGAAGTCCATCAGCGTACCGCCGCCGACTACGACGATGTAATCGGGCTTGCGCTCAAGCATGGTCATCATATTCTCGATGAGACCCTTTTCGCTGTGCAGTCCCTGCGCCTCAAGGACTATTTCCTGATCTGCGCGGACATGGTGCATGGTGGGCAGATTATAGGTGTTCGTATCATAGATGACAGTGCGGAAGCCGGTAAGGCCGCAGTCGTCCATGTATTTGTCGAAATTTTTGAGCGCGCCGTATTCGCATACGACGAGCTTGGTGCGAAGCTCATGGTCGCGTCCGCATTCGCAGTCGCCGAGGTATTTTGTGCAGTCAAGAATCATTTTTCTTTTCCTCCTGAAAGATATATAAAGATATATTTTGACGGCTCGTTCGTTATAAAACTCGCCTAAATTCGCTTGATGGTATTTTACAACGTTTATACTATTTTGGCAAGGAAATTATAGTGCAAATACGTCATTGTTCCCAAAACATCTAGCGATTATTTGCGCCGTTTGCATGTGAAGTACAAAATATTTAATGAAAAAGACCTAATCTCATCCGAGATCAGGTCTAAAATAGGCTTCTTCGCTGTTTATTTGCATCAGCTCGTCCCAATGCGATTCCATCTCGCTTATCAGCTTGAGCTGTGTGCGCGCACGGTCAAGATTGTGGCTCTCGCGGTCTATGGAGAAATACTTATCGCCGTTTATGTAGTCGGCGAGGAACCTCAGGCCGCACTCAAGCGTCATCACAAACGCGCCAAGCGGCAGCACATCGCGCTCCGCCCGCGTCAGGCTGGGGCAGGCTTCAGCAAAGCCGCGCGTGAACACACGGTACAGGTTCAGATCGAGCCGTACACGCTCCAGCTCCCGCTCATCCTCCGCCGCGGTGGACGCGCCGAAGCGGATCGCGTCGCCGAAATCGTAGGCCGACAGCCCCGGCATGACGGTGTCGAGGTCAATGACGCACAGCGCACGGCGCGTGTCCGCGTCGAGCAGGACGTTATTTATCTTCGTGTCGTTGTGCGTGACGCGGACGGGCAGCTCCCCCGCGTCGCGCATACGCTGGAGCGTACCCGCGCGCTGCTCGCGTTCGAATATGAAGTCGATCTCCTGCTGCACGGACGCCGCGCGGCCAAGCGGGTCGGCGCTGATTGCGGCGCGGAGCTGCTCATATCTCACGGGCGTATTGTGGAAATCCACTATCGTCTCCTGAAGCGTCTGCGCCGGGAAACCGCGCAGTGTGTACTGAAAATGCCCGAACGCCCGCGCACTCTCATAGAAATCGGACAGGGTCTCCGCGCTCTGGAGGCATATGCTGTTATCGACGAACCTGTAAGCCCGCCAGCAGCCGCCCTCTCCGTCGTCATAATAGTTTTTGCCGTCGCGCGTGTCGATGTAGCTTATCATGGACATGCGCTCGTTCTGCCCGCGCAGATACGCGCTTATCGCGGACATGTTGCCCATTATCGCGTCAACGTTCGGGAAAACGTACTGATTGACCCATTGCAGGACATATTTCGCCCCCGTATCGGTCGTTATCAGATAGGTCTGGTTTATATGGCCGCATTTTATCTGTTCGCACTCCGCCGGAGTTCCGTCCGTCGGGAAATGGAATATTGCATCTTTCATCGCGTTCGCCTTATCTCTTTTTTTCGCTTTTTCTCAGCATCAGCACGGGTATCGCCGTCAGCATCAGGACTGCCGCCGCCGCGAGGAATATCCCCGGAGTCGGCACGGTCTTGAGCTGCCCCAGCTCCATATACGTGCTGTCGGAATTGCGGATGACCTCCGCGCCTATTACGGGGCCGATTATCATCGGCAGCAGCACTGCGAATATCATGCGGATGCCCTGAAAATGCCCGGCCTTGTCCTTGGGCGTCCAGTCGCGGATATTCGCGCCGAGGGCGGCGGACATCATCATATACCCGCTCATCATCACGCTGCCCGCGATCATAACCCCGGCGTTGCCGCGCACGAAATACATCGCCGCAAGGCCGATGAGCATGATCGCCGCCGCGGGCACGGTGAAACGCATTTTGCCGACCCGGTCGATGAATCTGCCGGAGACGACGCTCACGACGCTTGCAAATATCAGCACCACACCGAGGACTATCGCGTAATCCTTGATGCCGAGATAGTTCTGAATATAGATTATCAGGTACGGGAAGAACACCTGCACGGCGATTGAGAACACGCTGAACGCCGCGAACGACAGGTACAGCTGCAGATTCTCACGCACGACGCCGGGGCGCAGGCCGTAGAGCAGGTTTTTGAAATAGCTGTCCCGCCTCGGCGTAAGCCGCGGCGAATCCTTGACCAGTACGAGCGACACAAGCCCGACGACGGATACCGAGACGCCGAAGATGTTGAAAAACTCGCGCCATCTCCCCTGCTGGGTCAGTCCGTCGAAGCCGCCGAAGATTATCAGCATGGAGATGAGCGGCAGTATCGCCAGCACACTCTCCGCCCGGCCGCGGTTGTCGCTGTCGGTGATATCCGTGACGTAGGCGTTGAAGGCCGCGTCGTTCGCGGTGCTGCCGAAGAAGGTCATCACGCAGTCGAGCACGACCACCATCACCGCCGCGGCCGCCGACGCGTTCGCCGCAGGGAAAAGCCGCCCCGCGTTTTCAGGCGTAATGTAGCCGAAGGCGGCGGTCGAGAGCCCCCAGAGTATGTAGCCCGCGCAGATGAACGCCTTGCGCTTGCCGACGCGGTCTGACAGCGCGCCCATGAGAAGCGTCGTCACCGTCGCGGCGGCGGCAGACCAGCCTACCATCGCGGCGATGTAGCCGGGGTCGGTGCTGATAGTGTTATAGAGGAACACGTTGAAATACATGTTCTCTATCGTCCACGCGAACTGCCCGAAAAGGCCGATGAGTATCAGCGTGATCCAGTTTCTCGCTCCAAGCCTGCTCTTCATCCTCATCTCTCCTTATAAGCGTGAGATTTTTTGAATTTGCGTTTTTTTATTTCAGATTCTCGTCGATTATGTTCATGACGATGTTCGTCGAGGTCTCAAGGTGCTCGGCGGTGATGTGCTCATAGGGGCCGTGGCAGGAGTAGCCGCCGGTGCCGATGTTCGGGCAGAGCAGGCCGCGGAAGGTGAGCTGTGCGCCGTCGGTGCCGCCGCGGACGGGCGCGGTGACAGGCTCTATGCCCTCGCGGCGCAGTGCGCGCTCCGCAAGCTCGACTATCTCCATGTGCTCGCCGATAAGCTCCCGCATGTTCCGGTACTGCTGGCGCACAGTCAGCTTCGCGGTGCCCTCGCCGTACTTCTCGTTTATGAGCTTTTCGATGTGCTCCATCGTCTTTATGCGCTGGTCGAAGGAAGCGGCGTTATGGTCGCGGATGATGTAGCTCAGCATCGCTTTTTCAACAGTGCCGCTCATATCGGTCAGGTGGAAGAAGCCCTCGTAGCCCTCGGTGTGCGCCGGGGTGTCGCCGGAGGGGAGCATTGAGTTTATCTCCATAGCGACAAGGCTCGCGTTTATCATCATGTTCTTCGCGCTGCCCGGATGGATGTTGAAGCCGTTGACCTCCCACTTCGCGGACGCGGCGTTGAAGGTCTCGTAGTTTATCTCGCTCAGCTCCTCGCCGTCAACGGTGTAGGCAAAGTCCGCGCCCAGCCGCTCAAGATCGAGCAGCGACGCGCCGTGGCCGATCTCCTCGTCGGGCGTGAAGCACACGGCGACGCGGCCATGCGGGCGCTTCTCTTTTATAATGCGCTCCGCGGCGGTCATTATCGCGGCGATGCCCGCCTTATCGTCTGCGCCGAGCACGGTCGTGCCGTCGGTCGTGATAAGGGTTTGACCCTTGAGGGTAGCCAGATGCGGGAACTTCTCCGCCGTCAGGCTGCGCCCGCTCGTGCCGAGGACGACGTCGCCGCCGTCATAATTTTCGATGAGCTGCGGCTGAACGTTCTCGCCGGGGAAATCGGGTATCGTGTCAAGATGGGCGATGAAGCCGATGCAGGGCTTGTCCTCATAGCCCTCGCTCGCGGGGATGAAGCCGTAAACATAGGCGTGCTCGTCCTCATATACGCCCTCCAGCCCGATGGAGCGCATCTCGTCGGCAAGCATATGGCACAGCGTAAACTGGCAGTCGCTGCTCGGCACGCTCTCCGAGGTCTCGGAGCTTGCGGTGTGGGTCTTGACGTAGGTAATAAATCTTTCGTAGGCTTTCATTGTGCTGTCTCCTTATGTAAAATTGTTGAATATACGTTTTTTCCGCGTCACTTCAGTATTTCCGCGTAGACGAAAAGCCGTCCTTTGCGTGAGGTGCCGCCGGTACCGGTGACGCTGCCCTTGCCCGCGCCGCGCAGGGAAATTATATCCCCCGCCGATATCTGCGCGTCGGGCTTCTCGGTCGGTTCATAGTTGAGACTGACATTGCCGAGGCGTATCTCCTTCGCGGCCTCGGTGCGGCTGAGGTCAAACATGCCCGCCGTCACCGCGTCAAGCCGCATCGACATGACGGAAAAGCTCTTTTCCTTCACCTCGCGCTTCGCCTGCGGAACGTCCCCCGGCGCGATATTCTCCGCCGTGACCCCGCATCGGCCTACCTTGTCGATACTCAGCAGGTGCCGGTGCACGCTCGGCAGACAGAAGATATACGCCGTGTCGCCCATGACGCGGATATCGCCTACCCACTCGCGGCCGACGCCCATGCCCAGCACCGCGCCCATATAGTCCCGGTGCCCCGGCGTACCGAAATGCGCGGTAAGCTTTATCGCCGCGAAGTGCTCCGACGGGTCAAAGTATTCCTCGCTCATATATTCCGGCAGGAAGAACGCCGCCGTCCGCTCGCAGTCGGCTCCGCCGCCCGAAAACACCACGGTGCAGCCGCGCTGCTTCGCCCATTTCTCGGTCTGATACCGCTCTGCTGGGCTGAGATACCCGCTGGAGCAGACCGTCCCACTGCGCTCGGCGCGCTCGCACAGATCCTCCATGCGGCGCAGAAGTTCATTTTTCTCCATTTTCAGTTCTGTCCAGTTCCAATCTGTATTTGTGCGCGCCGTCGTTCGTCTTTTTCAGAAGCGCGTCTATCTGCTCCAGCACGTCCCGCACCTCCAGTGCGAACTCGTCCGACGAGGTGCGCAGGACGCCGGAACGCAGTGCCGAGAGCCTGATAAGATTATCGTTCGTGACGACGCGGACGTCATAATTCTTTCCGATGTTATCCGCGATGCGCTCGATATACGCGTCCGCCGTCTCGCCGTCCTTGGTAAAGGCGACGTGTATATTGTGGTACTCCTCGCGCGAGCCGGGGTTGCCGGGGGTACGGAAGCCGTCAAACACCAGCACCAGCTCACGTTTCGTAAAGCCGCAGTAGTTTGACAGCATGTCCATCAATCGCCCGCGCGCAAGGTCGAGCTTTTCCCACGCAAGTGCCGAAAGCTCCTGCGACGCGAAGATGAGGTTATAGCCGTCTACTATTATATATTGCTTCTTCGGCGGCGCGATCGGCCGCACAGGCGCTGAGTTCACCGTCGGCGCGCGGTATTCCGGGCGCTTTATGGGGCCGAACTCGCGCTCCATTATCGCTTCAAGCTCGCGTTCGTCGATGCTGAGACTGCGGTACGGCCTGACAGGCGCGGTAGTCTCCGGCTTTTTCAGGCAGCTTTCAAGATGCATGTATTCCGGAACCTTGTCCCAGCGGACGTTAAAGCCGCCGCCGTGGGCGCAGAACACGGAATCCGCGGTGTTCTCCACGTCGCTTTCTGCGTCGTAGTTGATCTCCACAACCACGTCTTTTTCATTATGGCATTGGCGGTAGCCCTCCACGCGGCAGGAAAATTTACTGCGTCCGCCAGAATATGCCGCCACTTCGCTTGCGTAGCCGTTCATCTCCGACACCGGCGCACCGCCCTCGATGCGGAGCATTCCGCCCGCGTCGTCAGGCCCCGTGAAGCTGCCGGACATCTGGCGCACATCGCTTATCGCGCGCCCTATCAGCTCCGGCGGCAGCTCTATCGAAAACGCGTACCACGGCTCAAGCAGCACAGATTTTGCCTGCATAAGCCCCTGCCGTATCGCGCGGTAGGTCGCCTGACGGAAGTCCCCGCCCTCGGTGTGCTTCAGGTGCGCCCGCCCGGCGGCAAGCGTTATTTTCACATCCGTCAGCGGCGAACCTGTCAGCACGCCTAGATGCTGCTTTTCGAGTACATGGCCGAGTATCAGCCGCTGCCAGTTGCGGTCAAGCCCGTCTTCCGGGCAGACGCTGTCCACGACTATGCCGCTTCCGCGCGGCATCGGTTCCATTATCAGGTGCACCTCCGCGTAATGGCGCAGAGGCTCAAAATGGCCTACGCCCTCCACGGTGTCGGCAATGGTCTCCTTATACATGATGCGCCCCGCGTCAAGCGCGATATCGACGTCGAAGCGCTCCTTGACAAGCGCGCGGAATACCTCCGCCTGCACCTTGCCCATAAGCTCCACGCGTATCGCCCTGCCGCGCTCATCCCAACGGATGTGCAGCTGCGGATCCTCCTCCTGAAGCTGCATCAGCTTCGGCAGCATTACGCGCGGATCCTCCGTCGGCGGCAGCAGCAGGCTGTAACTCAGTACCGGCTCCAGCATCGGCTCCACCGAGACGTCCGCTTCCGCGCCCAGTCCCTGACCGTGGAAAGTCTCGCTCAGGCCGAGTGCGGCGCAGATCTGGCCGGGCTTGACCGTATCGACGGCCTCGTACTTTATGCCGGAATATATGCGAAGCTGGCTGATTTTTTCCTCATGCTCCGCGCCGTCCTCGCCCGCGTAGCGGATAAGCTGCCGCACGGACAGCTCCCCGCCGTTCACGCGGAGAAAGCTCAGGCGCTTGCCCTGCGCGTCGCGCGCTATTTTATACACCCGCGCGGAGAACCCGTCCCCCGCTGCTGCCGGTATCGCGTACTCGTCGATCGCCTGCATGAATTCTTCGACGCCCTCGGTGCGAAGACCGGAGCCGAAGAAGCACGGGAACACGCGCCGGGTCTTTATCAGCTCCGCGATCGTATCGCGGCTCAGCTCCCCGCAGCTCAGATATTCGTCCATCGCGGCCTCGCCGCACATGGCAAGCCGCTCATTGAGCGCGGCGGCGTTTTCCCCGAAGTCCACGCACTCCGCGTCGAGCCGCCGCTGCAAATCGGCCATCAACGCGGCCTTGTCGCGGACGGGCAAGTCCATTTTGGTCACGAATATGAAGGTCGGTATCCCGTAGCGCCGCAGCAGCTGCCACAGCGTCTCCGTGTGCGCCTGCACTCCGTCCGTCCCGCTGATGACCAGAACCGCGTAATCCAGTACACGCAGACTGCGCTCCGTCTCGGAGACGAAGTCGACGTGCCCCGGCGTGTCGAGAAGCGTAACGCTGCTCTGCGGCAGGTCGATCACCGCCTGCTTTGAGAAGATGGTTATGCCGCGGGAGCGCTCGATCGAATGTGTGTCAAGATACGAGTCGCGGTGGTCAACGCGGCCAAGCTTTTTGATTTTTCCCGAAAGGTACAGCATGGCCTCGGACAGCGTCGTTTTCCCCGCGTCCACATGAGCCAAGATACCTATAACAACATTTTTCTTCATAGGAGATATTTTACCAGCGTTGAACCAAAATATCAAGGCCAAGTAAAAGTGCTCTCACCGGGTTACATAACATGTCATCGCTATGCATACGTTCTGTAATAACGCGCATATTTTTATGATATTTTTTTGCAACTATGACTACCATTTTTGTAAATGCTGTGATATAATTACTTGTCATAATATATAATGCTTACAAAATGCCTTAACAGGGGGAAATCACATATATGAAGAAGATACTTGTTCTGGAAGACGAAGCAAATATCCGCAGCTTTGTGGTCATCAACCTGCGCCGCAGCGGCTTCGAGCCGATAGAGGCCGAGAACGGAGAAATGGCTCTTGAAAAGCTCAAGCAGAACCCCGACATCTGCCTTGCCCTGCTGGACGTTATGCTGCCCGATATCGACGGGTTCGAGGTCTGCCGCCGCATCCGCGCTACCGGCTCCAAGATGGGCATCATCATGCTCACGGCCAAAAGTCAGGAGATCGACAAGGTTACCGGGCTTATGACCGGCGCGGACGACTACGTCACCAAGCCCTTCTCCCCCGCGGAGCTTACCGCGCGCGTCGATGCGCTCATCCGCCGTCTCGGTGTGGACGAGGAGGAGAAGAACTCCGTCGAGATCGTAAGCGGCCCGTTCGTGCTCAACGTCCGCAACCGCACCCTTGAGAAGAACGGCCATCGCCTGAAGCTGACCCAGATAGAATACCTGCTGATGAAGCTCTTTATGGAAAATCCCGGCAAGGCCATGAGCCGCGAGGACATTCTCTCCGCCGTGTGGGGCAGCGAATTCGGCGGAGAGCTCAAGACCGTCGACGTCAACATCCGCCGTCTGCGCATCAAGATAGAGTCCGACCCGACGGAGCCTGAATACCTCACCACCGTCTGGGGCTACGGCTACAAGTGGGGCTACTGAGCCAACGGTTCAAAAATTCATCACTGCAAAACGGAAGTATTCTGAATGTTTAAAGACCTGAAAACTCAACTGTTTGCCTCCAGCATGGCGGCAATAGTCCTGCTGTTGCTCGCGGTATGGTTCATCACCCGCGCGATGTATACGCCCGCGATAATCATCATCGTTCTGATGTGTATTTTCCTCGTCGGCGTGAACCTCTGGTTCTCGCGCTTTGTGTCCGAGCCTATCGAGAATCTCACCGAGGCCGCGCGCCACATCGCCGCCGGCAGCTACGGAGTCAGAATTGAAAAGACCAGCGAAAACGAGCTTGGCCGCCTGACCGACGAGCTGAACAGCATGTCGGAAAAGGTAGCCGTGGCGGAGAAATCGCGCACGGAGTTCATCTCGCAGGTGTCGCACGAGCTTCGCACCCCGCTCACCGCGATAACCGGCTGGGCGGAGACGATAGCTTTCGACGAGGCCGTGCAGGGCGACTCTCTGCGCGGGATAAACATCATCTCCAAGGAGGCCGAGAGGCTTACGGGCATGGTGTCGGAGATGCTGGAATTCACCCGCATACAGGACGGGCGCTTCAATCTCCGCGTCGAGCTTATCGACATCGCCGCCGAGCTTGAGGACGCGATATTCACCTACGGCGAGCTGATGCGTCAGGCCGGTATTGAGGTGAACTACACTCAGCCCCCCGCCGAGATCCCGCTGATTCCCGGCGACCCGGAGCGGCTGAAGCAGGTGTTCCTGAACCTGCTCGACAACGCCGCGAAGCACGGCGGGGACGGCAAGAAGGTCGACGTCGCGCTCACTGCCGACGCCGCGGGCGTACATATCAGCATCCGCGACTATGGCCGCGGCATACCTGAGGGCGAGCTGCCGCACGTCAAGGAGAAGTTCTACAAGGGCAGCTCCAAGAACCGCGGCACTGGCATCGGCCTTGCCGTGTGCGACGAGATAATCACGCGTCACAGCGGACAGCTTGAAATAGAGAACGCCGAGGGCGGCGGCTGCATCGCAAAAATAACGCTCCCGCTCAACAACTAAGGAGAAACTATGGCAAAAAACAAAGACTGCTCCTTCCGCACATCCATCGGCGGACAGGCTCTTATCGAAGGTATCCTCATGCGCGGGCCGAAAAAGCAGGCCATCGTATGCCGCACGGCGGACGGCCTTGTCGAAAAGGTCGAGGAGCTGAAATTCATCAGGGACAGATACCCCATACTCGGCTGGCCGCTCATCCGCGGCTGTGCGACGTTTCTGGATTCCATGGTCAAGGGTATGCAGGCGCTGACCTACTCGGCGGAGCTTGTGCCCGTTGAGGATCAGGAGCCGGACAAGCTCGACCAGTGGATAGAAAAGCACTTCGAGGCCGAGAAGGCGCCGAAGATTGTCATCGGCACGGCGGTCGTCCTCGGCATCGCGCTGGCGCTGTTTCTGTTCATCTTTCTCCCGACGCTGATAGTCGGCTTCATAAAGCCGCTGACGCAGAATCTCGTCGTCCGGAACCTCTCCGAGGGCGTGGTAAAGATCGTCATCCTGCTGTGCTACATGCGCCTGTGCTCCTGCGTGAGCGATGTGAAGCGCCTGTTTTCCTATCACGGCGCCGAGCACAAGACCATCTTCTGCTATGAGCACGGCAAGCCTTTGACGGTTGAAAACGTGCGCACGGAATCCCGTTTCCACCCCCGCTGCGGAACGAGCTTCCTGCTCGTCGTCGTTGTCGTCAGCATCCTTGTTAACTCCGTCGTCACGCTGACCAACAGCTTCGCCCGCATGGGCTGCCATCTGCTGCTCCTGCCGCTGGTCGTCGGCATAAGCTACGAGATAAACCGCTGGTGCGGCCGGCATGACAACTGGCTGTCCGCCGCGCTCTCCGCGCCGGGCAAATGGCTCCAGCACATGACCACGAACGAGCCGGACGACAGCATGATCGAGTGCGCGATTCGCGCGATGGAGCTTGTCATCCCCGAAGAAAAAGGCAGCGACGCTTGGTAAATCAGAATTGAGGATCGCCGGATGAAAACTTACAACGACATTTATCTTGAAACGCGCAACGCCCTGCGCGCAAGCGGCATCGAGGGCTACACCCTTGAAGCGCGGCTGCTGGTGGCCACTGCCGCCGGGAAGTCCGTCGCCGAGCTTCTGCGCGACATCAATCTATACACCACCGCTGCCATCGACGCAGAGGTTCAGGAGCTTACGCGCCGCCGCCTCGCCGGTGAGCCGGTCGCGTACATCACGGGTGCGTGGGAGTTCTACGGTCTGCCGATGAAGGTCACGCCCGACGTGCTCATCCCCCGTATGGATACGGAGCTGCTGGTGACGACCGCGAAAGAGCTGCTGCTCGGCCGCAAGATGGACGCAAGGATACTCGACCTCTGCTGCGGCAGCGGCTGCATTGCCTGCGCGCTCGGCCACGAGCTGCCCGCGACGAAGCTTGTCGCCGTCGATATCAGCGCCAACGCCCTTGAGATTGCGCGCGAGAACTTTGCGTCGAACCGTCTCGGCTCCCGCGCCATCTGTATTCAGGCAGACGCTACCTCCTCTCCTCCGATGAGCATCGGCCAGTTTGACATGATCGTCTCCAATCCCCCGTACATTGCCAGCGCCGAGATAATGACGCTCGACGCCTCCGTGCGCGACTATGAGCCGATATGGGCGCTCGACGGCGGCGAGGACGGGTATCGCTTCTATAAGGCGATAATCAAGTATTGGAAGAGTCTGCTCCGCCCCGGCGGCTTCCTGCTGTTTGAGGTCGGCGAGGGTCAGGCCGCAACGGTCAAGGAAATGCTAAGCTCCGCCGGCTTCCGCGCCGTCGGCTCCAGACTCGACACGCTGAATATCGAGCGCGTCGTGATAGGCAAGATGTAAGCGCCTATGAAAAAGAAGCCGAAATTTGCGCTCATCCACGGAATAATAAACGTACTTCTGCCCGTCGTCCCGGTTCTGATGCACAGAGGCGTATTCGGAACCGCGGAAAACGCGTGGCAATACATATGGCTCATCTTCGCGGCGCAGGTCGTGCCGCCCCTGTCCTCGCTCGCGGGGATCATTATCGCGGGTATACAGCTGAAAAAGGCCCGCGCATCCACTGTCAGGCTCGGACTTCTGCTGTCCTGCTTCGGGCTTGCACTGTACATCGTTTTCAAATTTATACTGAAGATATAATTTAAATACGAACAAATCTACTATTATATAAAAGGAGAGCTACACATGGCTGAAAAGAAAAAATCCGTTCCGGTCGTCGCCGCGCCCGCGACCGATAAGAAAAAAGCTCTTGAGACCGCTATCGCCAGAATCGAAAAGGATTACGGCAAGGGCACCATCATGCGTCTGGGCGACGATATTCCGGTTAATGTTGAGGCTCTGTCAACCGGTTCGCTCTCTCTCGACCTTGCCCTCGGCATCGGCGGTGTCCCCCGCGGACGTATCGTGGAGATATACGGCCCTGAGGCTTCCGGTAAGACGACTCTTGCGCTCCACGTCGTCGCTTCCGCGCAGAAAAGCGGCGGCGAAGCGGCATACATCGACGTTGAGCACGCGCTGGAGCCTGCCTACGCCCGCGCCCTCGGCGTCGATATAGACAGCCTCCTCATCTCCCAGCCGGACACCGGCGAGCAGGCGCTCGACATCGCCGAGTCCCTCGTGCGCTCCGGCGCTATCGACGTGCTGGTCATCGACTCCGTCGCCGCGCTCATCCCCCGCGTTGAGCTTGAGGGTGAGGTCGGCGATACCGTCGTCGGCGCGCTGGCGAGGCTGATGTCTCAGGCCATGCGCCGTCTGGCCGGTGCGATAAGCAAGAATAACTGCACCGTCATTTTCATAAACCAGCTGCGTCAGAAGATCGGTGTCATGTACGGCAATCCGGAGACCACCCCCGGCGGTCTGGCGCTGAAGTACTACGCCTCCGTCCGTATCGACGTGCGCCGCATCGAAACGCTGAAAAACGGCACAGAGATGATAGGCAACCGCACCCGCGCAAAGGTCGTCAAGAACAAGGTCGCTCCCCCGTTCCGCGAGGCGGAGTTCGACATCATGTACGGCGAGGGCATCTCGAAGATCGGCGAGATAGTCGACCTCGGCGTCAAGCTTGAGATAATCGACAAGGCCGGCGCGTGGTTCACCGTCGACGGCCAGCGCGTGCAGGGGCGCGACGCCGTGAAGGAATATCTGCGCAATAATCCTGAGGTCTGCGACAAGATTGAGCAGGAGATCCGCGCAAACTCCTTCAAGCTTATGAGCCCGCAGGCGCGCAAGGCCGCGCAGGTCTCCGGCCGTGCCGTCGATATAACCGCGGCGGACTTCGACGATGGCTGATACGGTCATGGTCGTCACCGCCATCAGGCAGACCTCGTCCGACCGGCTCATAGTCACGCTGGACGAGGCGGAGGAGATAAAAACAACTCTGGGCGTTGTGACAGAGCACCGGCTCTATAACGGCGCGGAGCTTGACGACGCGTCCGCCGAGGCACTGCGCCGCGATTCCGCCCGCGCCCTCGCGCGCGACCGCGCGCTCGGCATGGTGTCGCGCCGCATGTACTCCCGCAAGGAGCTGCGCGACAAGCTGGTTCAGAATGGCGAGGACGCAGACACCGCTGCCTACTGCGCCGACTGGCTGGCCGAGCACGGCTTTATAAACGACGAAACCTATGCCGCCGCTATCGTGCGGCACTACGCGGCGAAGAATCTCGGCGTCAGCCGCATCCGCATGGAGCTCAGCCGCCGTGGGATAAGCCGCGAGCTGTGGGACGATGCTCTCGCCGAGCTGCCGGAGAACGACGGTGCGCTCGCCCGCTACCTGCGGCAGCACCTGCCCGATCCGTTTGACCTCGCGGCAGTGCGCAAGGTGAGCGCGGCGCTCTACCGCCGGGGCTACTCTTGGGACGATATCCGCACGGCGGTGGAACAATACAGTAAGCAATACGAGGATTTCTGATGAGTACATTCGCAATGATTTCTCTTGGCTGTGCCAAGAATCTTGTCAACAGCGAGCAGATGCTGTACCTTATGAGCGAGGCGGGCTACGAGCTTGTCCCCGACCCGGAGGGTGCGGATCTCGCAATAGTCAACACCTGCGGCTTCATCGACGCCGCAAAAACCGAGGCCATCGACAACATTCTCGAAATGGCCGAGCTGAAAAAGGCCGGTAAGCTCGGCGGCCTTATCGTGACGGGCTGTCTTGCCGAACGGTATAAGGACTCAATACAAAGCGAGCTTCCGGAGATCGACGCTGTGCTCGGCGTCGGCAGCTTCGGCGATATCGTCGCGGCGGCGAACACCGTCTGCGAGGGGCGCGGACTCAGCCTGTTCGGTAGCAACAGCGCCGCCGTGGATGAGATTCCCCGCGTCGTCTCGACCGGGCCGGGCTGGGCGTATCTGCGCATCGCCGAGGGCTGCAACAATTTCTGCGCCTTCTGCGCGATACCTTATATCCGCGGGCGCTACCGCTCAAGGCCGATTGAGAACATCATCGACGAGGCGACGGAGCTTGCGCAGCACGGGGTCAAGGAGCTTATCGTCATCGCGCAGGACATCACCCGCTACGGCACGGATATCTACGGCAAGCGCAGTCTTGCCCGCCTGTGCCGCGAGCTTGCGAAGATAGACGGCGTCGAGTGGATACGGCTGCACTACCTGTACCCCGACCAGTTTGACGACGAGCTTATCGACGAGCTGGCCTCGAACGACAAGGTTGTCAAGTATCTCGACATCCCGATACAGCACATCAACAACGCCATTCTCAAGCGCATGAACCGCCGCGGAACCGGCGACGAGATACGCGAGCTGTTCAAAACTCTGCGCGAGCGCATCCCCGGCCTTGTCCTGCGGACGAGCCTTATCGCGGGTCTGCCCGGCGAGGGCGAAGCGGAATTTGATGAGCTGTGCGAGTTCCTGCGCGAGGCGCGCATAGAGCGCGTCGGCGTATTCCCCTTCTCTCCTGAGGAGGGCACCCCGGCGGCCAAGATGGAGCATGTAGACGAGGACGAGGCGCGCCGCCGCGCCGACCTCATTATGCAGCTTCAAGCCCCGATAATGGACGATTTCTGTCAGAGCTTCGTCGGCAAAACAATCCGCGTGCTCTGCGTCGGCTATGACGAAGAGCTTCAGCGCTGCATCGGCCGCAGCTACGCCGACTCCCCCGATATCGACGGGCTGGTGTACTTCACCGGCCGCTGCCCCGAAGGTGAGATGACAGATGTTCTGATAAGCGGCGCGGACGACGGTATGCTTATCGGCGACGAGATATAAAAAGAGGTGTGAGCATGAATATAACCGCAAACAAGATCACTATGTTCCGCATTGTCCTGATACCCGTTTTTCTGGTGCTTGCCTACACGGGGCTGAAATACTGGGCGCTCGCGGTTTACATAATTGCCTGTCTGTCCGACGTGGCCGACGGCTACATCGCGCGGCACTACAATCAGGTGTCAAACTTCGGCAAGTTCGTTGACCCGCTGGCTGATAAAATGCTGGTACTGTCGGCGATGTGCTTTTTCATTGAGAACGGCCAGATGCCCGGCTGGGCGGTCGCAATAGTGCTGTTCCGCGAGTTTGCTGTGTCCGGCCTGCGGCTCATCGCCGTGGAGCAGAGCCGCGTTATCGCCGCCGCGCGCTCCGGCAAAATCAAAACCGGCTGCACGATGGTCGGTCTCGGTGCGATGCTGGTGTTCGGCCAGCAGTACCCCGTGGTCAATCTCGTGTGCTATATTCTCATCATCGTCACAACCGTCTATTCCGGCGTGGAATATTTCGTCGCAAACCGCGACGTTTTCAAAGCTCATTCTTGACATGTTTTGGGAGGACATATGAAGCTTTATAATTCTGCAACCAGACAGCGCGAGGAGTTCGTGCCGAATCACCCCGATATAGTGAAGATGTATACCTGCGGCCCTACCGTGTATCACTTCGCGCATATCGGCAATCTCCGCTCCTACATCATGGAAGACATTCTGGAGAAGTACCTGCGCTACCTCGGCTATAACGTCAAGCGCGTTATGAACATCACCGACGTCGGACACTTGACCTCGGACGCCGATGAGGGCGAGGACAAGATGCTCAAGGGCGCAAAGCGCGAGCACAAGACCGTTATGGAGATCGCGCAGTTCTATACCGACGCGTTCTTTGCCGACTGCGCCAAGCTCAACATCAAGACTCCTGATGTCGTCGAGCCTGCGACGCACTGCATCGACGAGTATATCAAGATAATCTCCAAGCTCATGGACACCGGCTACGCCTATTTCGCCGGCGGCAACGTGTACTTTGACACCTCCAAGCTTGAGAAGTATTATGTTTTCAACGACTTCAACGAGGAAGACCTCGCGGTCGGCGTGCGCGAGGGCGTCGAGGAGGACAGCAACAAGCGCAACAAGAACGACTTCGTCCTGTGGTTTACAAAGTCGAAGTTCGAGGATCAGGCGCTCAAATGGGATTCCCCGTGGGGCGTCGGCTACCCCGGCTGGCACATTGAGTGCTCCGGCATCTCGATGAAGCATCTCGGCGAGGATCTGGACATCCACTGCGGCGGCATTGACAACGCCTTCCCGCACCACACCAACGAGATCGCGCAGTCCGAAGCCTACCTCGGCCACAAATGGTGCAACTACTGGATGCATGTGCTGCATCTCAACACCAGCAGCGGCAAGATGTCGAAGTCCAAGGGCGAGTTTCTGACCGTATCCCTGCTTGAGCAGAAGGGCTATGACCCGCTGGCCTACCGTCTGTTCTGCCTCCAGAGCCATTACCGCAAGTCTCTCGTGTTCACATGGGAGAACCTTGACAACGCTCAGGTCACCTACAACAAGCTCATCGCCAAGGTTGCGGCACTCAAGCCCGGCGACGGCGAACTTGATGAGGAAGCGATGACCGCGCTTCGCGCGAAGTTCACCGCCGCACTCGACAACGACCTGAACACTTCCCTCGCCGTCACCTCTCTGTACGACGTGCTGAAGTACAAGACCAACGACGCGACCAAGCTCCACATGCTGGCCGATTTTGACCGTGTGCTTGGGCTTGACCTCATCAAGAAGGGCGACGCGAAGCGCGAGGAGCTGAAGAAGCAGGCCGCAGTCGCCGGTCAGTTCACCGTCATCTCCGAATCCGGCGAGGCAGACGCCGAAGTCGAAGCACAGATCATGGCGCGGCAGGACGCGAAGAAGGCCAAGAACTTCGCTGAGGCTGACCGCATCCGCGACGCGCTGAAGGCGCAGGGCATTGAAGTTACTGACATCCCCCACGGCGCAAAGTGGAAGCGCATATAATTACGAAATAAAAGCGAGCGGAATGTCCGCTCGCTTTTCTATATAAAAAGTACGCAGGAAAGCCTGCGTACTTTTTATGCTGTTCAGCTCTTTGCGATGCAATTGTGCAGAGTCTGCATGATGGTGTATGCGCTGTCGCAGTCGACCTGACCAGGTGCGCTTGCGGCCTTGAGGCTGCAGAAGGTCAGGCAGGAGCCGAAGATCTCGCCAGTCAGTCGGCTCAGCATACCGTCCGCGCCCATCGCCATGGTGAGTACAAGGCCGTCGTCCTCGCCGCAGGTCATCATTTCGGTTGCGGTGAGCAGCTTCAGAAGATCCTTCTTGCTTGCTGCCATCGTCGCGCACTTCTGGATGTCAGCGCCCAGCTCGCGGCCATGCGCGATGTAATCGCATATCCACTCGACGGGCGGGGTGTCCTTAAAGTTGTGATAAGTATACACGGAGTAGACGCCCTTGGCTCTCGCGTAGTCGATAAGCTCCTTCACGCGCTCATCGCCGATCCAATACTCGATGTCGACGAGGTCAAGGCAGCCGGAGTCTATCATGGCCTTGGTCAGGGTGATGTACTCCTCCGCGGGGAGGTCGAGATGGCCGCCCTCGTTTACGGAGCGGAAGGTAAAGAGGATTGGGAACTCGCCGAGACTCTCGCGGATGCGGCGGACGTTGTCCTGCATCTTGGCGGGGTCATGGACGTCCTCGCTCCAGTCGCCTCTGTACTCTATCGCGTCGACGCGGGACTTCTTCACAAGCTCCATCGTCTCCAGCGCGTCGTCTATCTTGGGCTCCATGATGGGGCAGATTATTTTCTCTCTGCCCTCTCCGAGGGTAAGGCCGCGAACGTTCAGTGTTTTCATGCTTTGGCTCCTTTCTCAATTTTCAGCAGATTCCGTTTTGTAGAGATTATCGCAGTCGGCGCTGCGCTTATCAATTATGTTTGAAATGACAAGGCCGATCAGAGCGACGACAACGGTCGTGAACACGGGCTGTCCGCCGATGGCAAGACTCTTCACAAGGAAGGTCGAAACCAGATAGATGATGCAGCTCGGCACGAACACCCACCAGCAGGTGGATTTCTTCGCGAAGCGCGGGAAAATATATGTCACGATCAGGATCACGGCGAAGGGCGCGAAGAAGCCGATTGCCGTATTCAGCACGTCAAGTATGCTCTTTATCTGCAGGGCCGCGAGGCAGCCAAGCACGGAGATGAGCACTATCATAATCTTGGAGAGCACGAGCTGCTTCTCCTCGCTCATGTCCTTCTTGAAGAACTTGACGATGATGTCCTTGATTATCATGGAGCTGCCGCCCATGATGAAGGTCGTCGCGGTCGAAACGTCCGCCGCCCAGAGTCCGGAGAGGATGAGACCCGCGATGAGCGGAGAGAAGGACGTTGCAACCATCGGCAGCGCCAGAGACGCACTTGCGAGGTTGGGGTACATCTTTGCCGCAGCTATGCCGAATATCGCCGAGAAGATTCCGGGCGGTATCATTATCAGTCCGGCGGCGATTATGCCGGTTCTCGCGTTCTTGGGATCCTTCGCCGCTACCGCGGCCTGCGTGACCGCCGTATGCGGCATCGCGTTTACGAACATGGTCACGAACCAGCCCACAACTATCAGCAGGCTGAAGCCGTTGAGGCCGAACCAAGGGATACCACTCGGAAGCGAGGCGGTGAGCCCCTGCACGCCGCCGGCGCTGTTCAGCGCGTGTATGCCGCCGAAGAGGATGCCGACATAGATGACCGCGACATTCACGATGTTCGACAGTGCCGCCGCCCACAGTCCTCCTATGAAGGTGATGACCATGAACACGCCCGCGGAGACGATGATGCCTGTGCTCAGGCTGAAATACTCCGGCAGCAGCGAAGAGAGTATTGCGCCGCCCGCGTAAACCTGAAGCGCGTTTACTACGAACATATTGAGTATCTGCACGACGACCGATACGGTCAGGAACTTGTCCCCGTAGACGGCGCCGTACATCTGATTGACCGTCTCATAGCGGGAGCGGTTGACGCGCCGGGCGAGCACAGCGCCGTAGAACACGGCGGCAAACGCCCATGCCATCGTCCACCATGCTGCCGATATGCCGTGCGTGTAGGCCTTCTCCGCAACTCCGAGAGTCGCGGAGCCGCCGATCGCGCAGCCTGACACGATCATTGCGACGAGAGGCCAGCCCATCGCCTTTTTCGCGAAGAGGAAGCTTGCGCTGTCCTTTTTCTGAAGGTATTTGGTCGAATACCAAGAGATGGCCAGCAGGATAACCATGTATAATATGACAATTATCATGGCAATGAAATTGTTTTGCATACTAAGGCCCCTTTACAGTTTTATTTATGCGCTCAGGCGGTCGCCACACCCTTGGTGAGCATATTATAGCGGACGTTTACGACAACGCCGAGGAGTGCGCCGAGGAGGGTAATGCCGGCGTTGAGCAGCATAACGCTGGTGGAGCCGGACGCCTTGTATACCCAGCCTGCGACGGTAGGTATAACTAGCATACAAATGGAGCAGAGCATGTAGACGACGCTGGTGACCTTGCCCTTGCCCATCGGGAAGAGGTCGGCCATGACCGCGACGGCCATCTGGAGCACGCCGCCGGCGGCAGTCCAGCCGATGATGATGGAGGCTATGCGGCAGACCGCAGCACTCGGCGCAAACGCGAGCAGGAGCAGCGCGATAACGGAGAGCAGCGGGTACACGACCAGCAGGCGGCAGGGCTTGATGAACTTCTTTATCGCGATGGAGGTCACGACAACGCCGATGATGGAGGTGGTGCTGTACATGCTGATGCAGTAGGCTGCGGAGGGCTCGCTCATGCCGATGATCTCCTGACCGAAGATCTTGACCCAGTTGGAGAAGAGCGTAAAGCTTGCGGTGGAGGTGAAGCCGATGGCGATGAGGCAGGCGCCCTCAAGCCAGAGCTTGGGCTTGGAGTTGAAGCGGGCGTTGCCATCCTCGTCCACGGGGACGGAGCCCTTTTCGGGAGCCTTGGTGAGCGGAGGGAACGGAGCTCTCGCGATGACTATGCCGGCAATAACGAGGATCGCGGTAGCGACGAGGTAGAGATTGGAGGTGGACATATTGCGGCTGATGAAGAGCGCGAGGCAGACGGGCAGCAGGAGCTGACCGACGGAGACGGCGGCCTTCTGGAGGATGGTGACGGTGCCGCTGGCCTTGGGGTACGCCTCGATCAACGCCGGCATACTGCCGGTGTCAAGGAAGGAGTTGCCCGCGCCTGCAAACAGCGCAAAGAACACTGCTATCGAATAGCTCTTCGCAAAATAAATGCCGAGGAAGAACACTATGTACGACGCTATGCCGAGGAACACGAAGGGCTTGCGTCCGAACTTATCTGAGAGAACGCCGGAGACTGCGAGGATGACGATCTTGCCTATTGCCATGACGCTGACGAGATAGGATACGCCCACCATGTCGGTGTTGAACTTCTCCATCAGCCATGCTGCGGTCTGCGTGAGTATTATGAGGCCGAAGCCGTGCGCCGCATAGTTTGCGTACATTGCCGCGCATACCGGCAAATACTTGTTTTTTTCTTTCATACCTTACTTTTCCTCACTTATTTTATATCAAAAGAACATTGCGCGTATTTCTTCCATCGGGAAGGTCTTCCCCGTCCAGAGCTCGAAGCCCTTTGCCCCCTGACAAAGCATCATGTCCAGACCGTTGAGGATGCGGCAGCCCTGCTGCTCGGCGATTTCAAGAAGCTTGGTCTTGAGCGGCGCATAAATGACGTCGCACACGGTAAGCTCAGGACGGAACATACTGCCGTCGGTGATGACGCTCTCGCCCGCGCGGCTCCCCATGCCGACGCCGGTGGCGTTGATGAGCAGGTCGCTGTCCGCGATCTGTTCGCGCAGCACGGCCTCATCCTCGACCATGTACATCGCCGCCTTGCAGGAGGTGTTCGCGTTGATTTTTTTGACAAGCTCCTTCGCGGTCTTTTCGGACTTGCCGGCCCGCGTGAAGATGGATATCTCGCCGAGTCCGTCGAGCGCGCCCTGCACGCATATTGCAGCGCCCACGCCGCCGGGGCCTATAAGAGTCGCCTTCTTACCGACAAACTCGATATTGTTCCTGCGGAGCGATTCCCAGAAGCCGTAGCCGTCCGTATTGTGACCTATGAGCTTACCGTTGTCGTTGACTACGGTGTTGACCGAGCCGCTGAGCGCGGCGGCGGTGGAAAGCTCGTCGAGGTACTGAGTGACCATGCGCTTATTGGGCATTGACACGTTAAAGCCCACCGCGCCGAGAGCGCGAAGCCCATTCACGGCGTCCTCAAGCTGCTCGTTGCCGACCTCGAACGCGAGCTGTACGCAGTTTACCCCGGTCATTGCGAATGCCTCGCTCTGCATTCTGGGAGAGTTACTGTGGCGGATGGGGGTTGCAAGCAGCCCCACAAGCAGGGTCTTACCGTTGATATCCGGCATAATTGTTTCCTCCTTTATATTCCAGCGGAGAATCTCCATTTTTTCAGTATTTTCAGAACGTTTCGGCCTTTCTGAACGCCGTTGATTATCTTTCCGTCTCGTCAGAAGAAGCTTGCCGTATTGTCAAGGACTTTGAAGAAATATGGGCGCATTTCTGCCCATCAAAGCCGTGTTTGCCCTTGTCAACCAATACTATACAAACTAAGTGACGCAAAACACTTTCGCCAAAAACTGTGATTTTTGGGCGAAAGTGTACAGTTGTTTGTTGATTATTATATTATTCTATTTTTGTCAAGTTTTTCTATCCGCGCAGATTACCCGCGGCGACGGCGGAATCCGCCCGCAGACGGTCAACGGTATTGAAGCCGAGGGTTATCGCCCCCATATACGCCAGCAGCACGGCCAGCGCCGGCAGCAGGTACACATACGGTATCGGGATGACGCTCCAAAGCAGGTTCAGAACGCTGATATCCGCTCCGTAGGTGAAGAAATAGTCCGCCTGCGGACATACAGTGCTGCGCAGGATGGTGTTGACGAGGTGCGCCCCCAGCGAGAGCACTATGAACGCGGCGACGATTCCGGGGAAATCCCTGTACTCCGGCCGGTAAAAGCTGAGCGTTGTCAGGCTGATGCCGCAGACGATGAGCAGCAGGTGCGTGAAGTAAAAGCCCAGCATACGCGGCAGCAGCAGCGAATAGCCGTTGAACGCGATCTCCGGGAACGTGAGCGCCATGGCCGCGCCGAGCGGCGCGATGAAGAACGCGAAACCGAGGATGCCGCGACGTCGCGTGAGAATCCCTATCGGGATAAGGAACAGATTGATGTTGCAGAGCTGGAGCGGCAGCTCATTGAACCAGTTGAACTTCTCAAGTCCGGACACCTGCACGAACTCCGCGTCGACCGACAAAAACACTTTATAGATAAAATACAGCGCGATGTTTGCGACGCACAGGCCGATAAGGAAGCGTTCGCGCGTCTTTTCAGACTTGCCGCGCAGTTTGTACCATATCAGATATATCGCACCCACTCCAACTGCCAGCAGGCAGATGTGCACAAAATTAAACGGCTTTATCAGCAGCAGATTCATTCCCTTTACCGGCATTTATTCTATTCCTCTCATCTTTCTATTTCTTAAAAACACAACGGCGGCGTACACAAGCCCCGCCAGCAGGCAGCCGGATAGCAGATCGAGCACCGAATGCTGCTTCACGAATAGGGTTGACAGGCAGATAAGCACCGCGATGACCGCGGACGCCGCCCTCAGTCCCGTATATCTGCGCCCCGCCGCGCCGCCGAAGCTTGCGAGATGTATCGCCGTCGCCTCATAGCAGTGAAGACTCGGCAGGACGTTATACGGCTGGTCGTTTGCATAGATCAGCCTGCACAGGGCGAGCAACAGCCCGTCCCCCGACGCGTCAGGCCGGAAGTCGATCCTTGTCGGGTACAGTGCGAAAACCGTAATGCATATGAACGCTCCTGTGAACAGCGTCGCCACCTGCCGCATGAACACTTCCCTGTCCTTGAAGCACATGAACAGCATCATGCCGGGAACGTAAAAGTACCACAGGACGTACGTAATAATAAACGCCGGTACGAACGGAATAACATCGTCAACCGGCGTATGAATAAGGTGATGCCGCAGTCCCAGAAATTGCAGCGAAAAATATGCGGCGCTCACAACGGCAAACAGTCCAAACCAGAGCAGTTCTTTGTGTCGTTTTAAAAATCGCAACGGCCTTGCCTCCCTCGGTGTTAAGAGTATAACATATTCTCTACTACCCCGTCAACAAACGACAGGCTCCGCAACCTGAAGATACGCCTTAATTATCATTAAGATTTGATAAACATAGCCCGCCAGGTCAATTGACAATGCATGAGATTGATGTTACACTTTTATAGTGAAACTAGGCAACAAGGTGGGCCTTAATGAACAACAAGCTGATAAATACCAAATGGTTTCTGTATCTGACGGAGTTTTTCGCCGGCATGTCCGTGATGGCGGTCGAGCTTGGAGCCAGCAGGCTTATGGCGCCCTATTTCAGCTCGTCCCAGATCGTGTGGACAGTCATAATCGGCGTTATTATGATCGCCATGGCCGTCGGCAACGTGTGGGGCGGCAGCATGGCGGACAAGAGCAAATCGCCCGACAGGCTGTACCGCCGCGTCATCATCGCCGCGATTTGGATAGCGCTCATTCCCTTTGTCGGGCGCTGGATGATCGCCGGTATATCGTTCCTGCTTGCGACGTTCATCACGAAAAATTTCCTCGTCTGGGCGGCGTTCGCGGCCTGCCTGCTCATATTCGCCTTCCCCTGCGTCCTGCTCGGCACCGTTACCCCGTCGCTGACGAAGTTCACGGTCGATAATCTGGACGATACCGGCAAGACTGTCGGGCGGCTCAACGCGCTCAACACTATCGGCAGCATCATCGGCACCTTTGTCCCGACCTTTGTCACCATTCCCGCCGTCGGCACCGCGGCCACGTTCCTGATTTTCTCCGGCGTGCTGGCCGCCATCGGCCTTGCGTACTTCATATTTGAGCGCAAGAAGACCGTCGCCGGCTGCATCGCCGTCATACTCATCTGCGCGCTCGGCTTCGGCGTTCCGGGTTACAGCTTCGCGTTCTGGGAAAAGGATCTGACGCTTGAGGACGAGTCGATATATAACTATCTTCAGGTCAAGGACGACGCGCATCAGACCGTTCTCGCAACGAACGTCCTGTTCGGCGTCCAGTCGGTGCAGCCCAAGGATGCGGAGCTTACCGGCATGTACTACGACTATGCGCTCGCCGCGCCGTGCATGGCGGGGCTTGACGGCTCCGACAGCAGCGGCCGCAGCGTGATGATCCTCGGCATGGGTTCCGGCACCTTTGCGAGCTACTGCACGCGGTATTTTCCGGGCATCTCGGTTCAGGGCGCGGAGATTGACGGCAAAATCGCCGACATCGCGCACGAATATTTCTCCCTTCCAGACAGTGTCGAAGTCGCCGTCGCGGACGGGCGGGCTTTTCTCAGCGCGTCGGACGAGCTGTTCGACGTGATAATGGTCGACGCATATCAGGACATCACCATTCCCTTTCAGCTCTCCAGCGTTGAATTTTTCTCTGAGGTGTCGCGGCATCTCAAGCCCGAAGGCGTCATGGTCGTGAACCTGAACATGACCTCGCGCGAAAACGGCTCCCTCAACGAGTATCTGTGCGACACGATGGCGAGCGTTTTCAAGCACACATATATCGCCGACGTCGCCGGCAACACGAACACTGAGGTCTTCTGCACCAATGCCGACACGCTGGTACAGACCTTTGACGAGAGCCGCGCAAAGCTCACGAACGCGCGCTATGCCGAGATAATGGCTACCGTGGCACAGCGCCTCACCGAGTACACCGGCGGCGGCAAGATCCTCACCGATGACAAGGCGCCTGTCGAGCTGCTTGGAATGCGCATCCTCGACGAGCTTATCGCGGGCGAACTTTCGTATTACAAGTCGAATTTCTCGATGGACAATATCATCGGAATGCTCGGCGCATGAGATTTATAAAGGCATACGTGCGATAAAGCACGTATGCCTTTTCTTATGAAACCAACCTGAAGCCCGCGCCCCGGACCGTCTCTATAAAGTCCCGGCCGCCCACGCGGCTAAGCTTCCCGCGCAGATGGCTGACGTGCGTTTTCATCGAGCCTTCCGTGCAGTCCGGCGTGTCCTCGCTGATGCGCTCCAGCATCACCTCGCGGGAAATTATCTGCTCCGGATTCTGCATCAGCAGCTTCAGTATTGCATACTCCGTCCTCGTCAGGTATACGCTCGCCGCCGACACAGACGCGGCATGGGTGTCCGCTGTCAGTGACAGTTCACCGTAGGAATATACCGCACGGCGCGCGGAGTCCTCGCGCTCGCGCCGCCGCACCTCGTCACGCCGCGCGGCGTATTTTTTATTGCCGCGGTCATCGCATATCTCAATCATGTTTTTCGGATGTCCTCCCCTCTGCAAGCCTGCCGTTGAACAAGTACATGCCCAGCACCGCGTTGAACCCTGTCGCCGCGAATACGCTGAAGCGTTCCGGTATTCCGAAATATTCTCCCGGTACGATTCCGGTGCCTATCGCGCCGAGAAGCATCATTGCGAGCGCTGCGGCAGCCCATACGCCGAGTCCTGAGCGCGCTCCCCTGTCTCCGAGGATTATCAGGATCAGCGACGCTATCGACAGCAGCACCACAAATGCCGTCACGACCATGTGCATCGTCCCCTGAAAGCCGCCCGGCGTCCCGGCCTCCGGCAGCGGGAACATAGCGTAGCCCACCGCCGACAGCCAGTTCATCACGTAGAAAATGTATACTCCCGTGCGCAGTGCCCGGTTTGGATTTGCGCTTACCTCAAGTCCGCACATAGTGCAGCACACAATGCCGCACGGCATGTACAGCGCCGAAAGCTGATTCCACAGCGTTCTCGACGGCGCGCTGTCCGCCGAAAAATCGCTCACCGCCTGCGCCAGCCAGTTGTAGCCGGGGTACGCCAGCGGCGAACACGACCGCCGTCGTGTACGACAGCAGGCTTATCAAGCCGAGAATGCCGAATTTTTGAAGCATGGTTCTTTTCATTGTCAGTGCCTCCTGAGTTTAATAAAATTTTAGGCTCGCGCGGCGGAATAAGCTAGTGCGCAAATCCCGCAAAATGTGTTGATTTTTAAGATGCACGGCAATGGCAAAATATACAGCTTGAAACGCGCGTCCCCATCGCGTAAGATTGCCTTGAGGTGCTGCATATGAAAAAAATAATCAGCAGGATGCTCCGTATGCACCCTGCCGCGTGGTTCATATTTATAAATTCTCTGCGCATAAGCTGCTCGCTGCTCGCTGTTTCGATAATCCTCTTCGTCACCTGCGACGGCGACTACATGCTTCACTATGATACATATTACGCCGCCCTGACGCTCAGCGAGACGCCCCCGGCGCTCCTCCTGCTGTCCACCATCGCCTCCGTCTGCGTCGAGGAGCATTATATGAAATAGAGTTGAAATTGCGGCGTCACTGCTTCTCAAATTTGATTGCGCAAATGGCTTGCTTCTGATAAAATCAGGTACAGGATTATTCGCAATAGGGAGACATTTGTGAAGAAGTTCCGAAGTTTTATCATTTTGATCGCCGTTATATTGGTCTGCGCCGGCAGTGTATGGCTTACATTGAAGGCTACCGCCGAATATCCCAGTTTCAGCGACATCGCGGTAACATATCCGGTCAATCAGGTCGACGGCTTTGAGCTGACGATTGAAAAGCCTTCTTTTTCGCCTTTCACAGGATATACAATCAGATGGAAAGTGACCGCGGATTCCGAGGATGTGTATCGCTTCGTCCAAGACGGCGAAGCGACGAACACCTTTGAATACCTTGAATACAATATTGGTGGTCAGTGGCACCGGCTGAACTACGTGCAGGATAACTTTTCTTCTACCACGATCGAATTTGCGCTCGGCGGAGAGGAAGGCTCCGGCTTGGATGGCAGTATTGTGCAGAAGTACGCCAACTACGGAACTCGCCTGACTCCCGGTCTTTACCGCGTGGTCTTGGAAATGAGAGCAGCAGACGGCGCTCCTCATTATCTGGCGGCTGAATTTGAGGTAAAATGATTATAGTTCATGTCGTTGCCAAAAATTTGTGCCGTCTGCAGCCACGCCAAAGCACCGCCCTAGTAAATCCTTGACTATTTGCCGATATGGTGGTAAATTATATAAAAATGTTCAATGCGCCGATGTGGTGGAATGGTAGACACAAGGGACTTAAAATCCCTCGTTGGCAACAACGTACCGGTTCGAGTCCGGTTATCGGCACCAAAATTGGCAGCACCCCTTGGGGTGCTGCCAATTTTGGTATTGGTAATCGTTTGACCCGACCGCGCCCCGGCGACGGCGTCGCTAGCCGCCTAGTCCCCGTAGGGGATTCGAGTCCGCGGATTGCAAACATCCCCCATGACATTTGCGTCATGGGGGATGCAGCATTTTATTCCACTTCGACGATACCGTCGTCCTTGACGGTGACGGTCATGCCGGTCTTGACGTATTCGAGGAATTCGTCGCCAAGTTGGTCGACGACCGGCATCTTCGCGTCAGTCCAGACATCGGCGAGTATCGCGCCGGACGCGGCAAGAGAATCTATCGGCATACTGAAGAGCATACACGCGGGCTGCAGGTGCCGCGAGCACACGGTATACAGCACCATGCCGCCGGTCGTGGAGCCTATCGTCTGCGGCAGGCAGAGCGCCTTGCCCAGCATGGACTGCTTATACAGATCCGGGTTATTCTGGTCGCCGCACTTGACCTTTTTATCGCCGAACATCATCGCCATCTGGTAGCTCGCCAAGGTATTAAAGCCGCCGTGGCTCACCAGAGCCTCCGCCGTACATGTTCCGGGAACTATGACCCGTCCTTTGAACTGCTTCATTTCTTCTCCTCCTTGGCCGTGATGATGTCAAGTATCTCGTTCTCCTTATAAAACCGCGCGCTTGTATACGTGCGCAGCTTGTTGGACGAGGTAATGACGGCTTTCTTCTTGCACAGTGGGTTATTCATATACATCAGCGGGCAGATATAACTGACAATAACGCCGTAGCTTGCGAGCTTCGACGCGTAGACACCCTTGTTCAGCTCCTTTATGACCGCCGGAGACGCAGTGAACACAGTCGGGACGCTTATCTTGTCCATGCCGTTGGCCTTAAGCTTCTCGCCTATCGCGTCCGCCCAGTCCTCCATCTGCTTGAGCGTCATATGCGGGCAGCCGACGAAGCACAGCTCCGGTTTCGCGTTCTTGTCCTTCCAGATGACCGGGTAGTTATCCTGCACGCGCTGAAGCTCGGCGTCGTCAATGACGTACACCTGCGCGCCCTCCTTGATAAGCGCCTCGCCCTGCTCCTTCGCTTCGGGAGTCAAGTTCTCGATATGGAACAGGCCGACCGCGCCGTTGGATGCCGTCGCCGCGCCGAAGTCCTTCAGATATGTACATGCCTCGTCGTCAAGCTCCGTGCCGAGCCACTTGTCAAGCCCTCTGACATACGGCACTTCCTCCATGACCTTCATGCCGATCGCGGAGCCGAGCAGCTGCGCTTCGGGCTTATGCTCACACTTGACGTCGATTATCCATGTGGCCTTGCGCCCCTCGTCGGTCAGCAGACCGAATTCAGGCACGAAGCCTGCGATGGAACCCATCAGCTCGATCATACCGGAGTTACGGTTGCAGCGCGCGCCGAGGACGGAGTTTGCGTACACAACCGCGGAGCTTTCCGCCCAGCTGAGCACATCGCCCTTCTTGGGCTTGTTCCCCATCTGGTCAACGTAGCAGGTGCAGGAATAGGCGTCCTCATCCGTGATGCCAAGCTTGCGGAGCTGTTCCTCAAAGCGATCCTGCTGGGTGTACATTATCTTCTTGAACACGATGTCCTCAAGAAAGCTCGTCGGCACATTCTTATCCAGCGGGCGCGGATCCGCGGTGAACTTCTGGCCATTGGTCAGCCCCGCGTCGATGAGCCGGTCAAACAGGTCATAAACAGGCTTGAGCGCGGCCAGACCGTATGAAATGACCGTATGGCCATACTCGCTTGTGACGGGAACCATGCGCTCCGCGCCAAAAGTGTCGCCATACATGACGAGGGTCTTCATAACCTTGGCCATCATCTCGCCCTTTTCGCCGTTGAGCAGAGCCTGCTGCTCAGGAGTCAGATTCATAAAACCACTTCCTTATGTAAAATAGAGTTCTGCTTAGTATTTATTTTAACAACTTTTGTGCAAAAAGTCAATTAGTTGCAGCTCTGCAACGCCGCATTCTGGCAAGAAAATACGACGCGGGCATATAAAAAAAGCAGCATCAAAAGATGCTGCTTTTTTACTGATCAATAGTAGCGCTTATTCTTGTTCTTGCGAGCGGCCTCGGATTTCTTGCGGCGCTTGACGCTGGGGCTCTGGTAGTACTCCTTCTTGCGCAGGTCGGCCAGAACGCCGGACTTAGCGCAGCTGCGCTTGAATCTCTTAAGAGCATTGTCCAGAGACTCGTTCTCCTTGACGTATATTTCAGACATTTATTTCCCTCCCTCCAAAAGTGCCATGCGGCACCTCAAGGGCCAATGAATTGGCTTTTCAACGTTACTATTATACCTGCTTACAGTCCCGTTGTCAATAATTACTTTGCGGGCTTGAGGATGAGATTGACAAGCTTGTTCTTGACTACGATGGTCTTTACAAGCTGCATACCCTCCATCTGGCGCTTTATCTTCTCGTCGGCACAAGCTGTTGCGATGACGTGCTCATCGTCCGCGTCGGCGGCGACGGTGATGGTGCTGCGGAGCTTGCCGTTGACCTGTACGGCCATCTGACGGGTAGCGTCATGGGTCTTGGCCTCGTCGTACTTCGGCCAAGGCATCTGCATGGCCATCTTGCCGGTCTTAGCGGCAAAGCCGGTCAGCTCCCACATCTCTTCCACCATGTGCGGCGCAAAGGGGCTGAGCAGGAGCAGAAGCTGCTCAAGATCCCCCTTGGTCAGGCCGTTGGAGTAGAACTCGTTGACCATGGTCATAAGCGCGGCAATAGCGGTATTCATCTTGAGGCTGTCTATATCCTCAGTGACCTTCTTGATGGTCTTGTGGATGATGGACTCGTTCTTGGAGGAGATGTTCACGTCGTCGGCCGCGATGTCCATGAGGTTCCAGCAGCGGTCAAGGAAGCGCTTGGAGCCCTTGACGGCGTCGTTCGACCAAGTAACGGCCTTCTCAAAGTCGCCGATGAACATGATGTGCAGGCGCATGGTGTCCGCGCCGTACTGCGCGACGATGTCGTTCGGATTGACGACGTTGCCGCGGGACTTGGACATCTTCTCGCCTCCCTCGCCGAGGATCATGCCATGGCTGGTGCGCTTGGCATACGGCTCCTTGGTGGGCACAACGCCGATGTCGTACAGGAACTTATGCCAGAAGCGGCTGTACAGCAGGTGCAGCGTGGTGTGCTCCATGCCGCCGTTGTACCAGTCGACCGGAGACCAGTATTCAAGAGCTTCCTTGCTCGCAAGCTCCTTGTCGTTATGAGGATCCATGTAGCGCAGGAAATACCAGCTGGAGCCGGCCCACTGAGGCATGGTGTCGGTCTCGCGCTTGGCGGGGCCGCCGCAGCAGGGGCAGGTGGTGTTGACCCAATCGGTCATCTTGCTCAGGGGGCTTTCGCCGTCATCGGTCGGCTCATAGCTGTCGACCTGCGGCAGCACGACGGGCAGTTGCTCCTCCGGAATGGGAACCCAGCCGCACTTCGGGCAGTTGACGAGGGGGATCGGCTCGCCCCAGTAGCGCTGACGGGAGAATACCCAGTCGCGCAGTTTGTAATTGACCTTCTCCTTGCCGAAGCCCTGTTCCACGACGTATTTCTTCATCGCGGGGATGGCCTCTTTAACGGTCATGCCGTTGAGGAAGCCGGAGTTGACCATGATGGCGCTGTCGTCCTTGGCAACGAAGGCCTCCTTGGTCACGTCGCCGCCGGAGACGACCTCGATTATCGGCAGGCCGAATTTGGTGGCGAACTCCCAGTCGCGCTGGTCGTGCCCCGGAACGCCCATGACGATACCGGTGCCGTAGCCCATGAGGACGTAGTCAGAGACGAAAATCGGCAGATTCTTGTGAGTTACGGGGTTTATGGCCTCGATGCCGTCGAGCCGGACGCCGGTCTTGTCCTTGTTCAGCTCGCCGCGTTCAAAGTCAGACTTGCGGGCGGCCTCGGCCTGATAGGCTTCGACATCGTTCCAGTTGGCGATATGCGGCTGCCACTGCTTGAGCAGCGGATGCTCAGGCGAGATGACCATATAGGTCGTACCGAACAGGGTATCGGCACGGGTGGTGTAAACGGTGACTTCATCGCCGATGTTGGTCTTGAAGGTTATCTCCGCGCCGGTGGAGCGGCCGATCCAGTTGCGCTGCTGGATCTTGACGCGCTCGATGTAATCGACGTCGTCCAGATCGTCGAGCAGACGCTGCGCGTAAGCGGTTATCTTCAGCATCCACTGGCTCTTCTCCTTGCGGATGACCGGAGCGCCGCAGCGCTCGCACACACCGTCGACGACCTCTTCGTTTGCAAGTACGCACTTGCAGCTGGTGCACCAGTTGACGGGCATGGTGGTCTTGTAAGCAAGCCCCTTCTTGAACATCT